>DATKYL010000223.1:0-5628 GCA_035528515.1 Acidobacteriota bacterium
CTCCTCGCTGATGAGGAGGTTCTCGGGCTTGACGTCCCGGTGGACGATGCCACGGGCATGCGCGGCTCCCAAGGCTCCGGCCAGTTGCACGCCGTAGCGGATACTATCGTCCAACGGCAGCCGCCCCCGGGCGAGCTTCTCCTTGAGCGTCGGTCCCTTGACATAGGCCATCGCGATGAATGGCCGTCCGTCGTGCTCGTCAATCTCGAAAATCGTCAGGATATTCGGGTGGTCGAGCGAGGAGGTCGAGGTGGCTTCGAGTTCGAGCCGCTGGCGACGTTCCGGATCGGTCGCGAACTCCCGGGGCAGGAATTTCAGCGCCACCTCACGCCCGAGTTTCGTGTCGGTGGCCAGGAAAACCTCACCCATCCCACCGGCACCGAGCCGCTCGGTCACCTCATAATGCTTGATCGTCTGTCCGATCATCCCGTACGCTGCCTCGGATTCCGTACCCGTCGCCCAACGGGCGCACGGACGTATCCAGAGCCGGAATCACCTGCCCGTGCACCCGATTGTCAAGCGCTCGATTGGCGAACACCGACTCACATTCTACCAATACGAGAACCACCCACTCCTCAGTTTCTTCTTTCCCACGCAAATCACGTCCCTAAATTGACACCCTCCGGGGATTGACCCAGCGGTGGTCGGCGGATGATCCGAGGATATCGAGACCGATGACGGACCAGGCACAACACCAACTTGCCACCCTGGAGATCAGCAGCCTCTCGAAGGCCTTCGGGCGGCGGGTGATCTGCCGCGACGCCACTCTCATCCTCGCCGCGGGTGAGTCACTGGCGGTCGTGGGACCGAACGGCTCGGGGAAATCCACCTTCATCAAGATGCTCGCGGGGCTGCTACGGCCGGATGCGGGCACGATCCACCAGCGGGTCAGTGGTGCAGTGGTCAAGCCGGAGGAATGGTACCGTCACGTCGGTCTCGTGTCCCCGGAACTGGCCCTCTACGAAGAGCTTACGGCAATCGAGAATCTCCGGTTCGCCAGTACCGTCGGCGGCTGGGGCAAGGGCTCCGCCGACTTTGAGGCACTTCTCGATGAGTTCGGGCTGAGTGGGCGGGGTGACGACCGGGTGGGGGCGTATTCCTCCGGGATGAAGCAGCGGCTGAAGTTCGTGGCCGCCCTGCTCAAGGACCCCTCTCTCCTGCTCTTAGACGAGCCGACTTCGAACCTCGACGAGGAGGGGTGCGAGCGTGTCTGGCGCGCCCTGGCACGACGTACCACGACGCTCGTCCTGGCAACCAATGTCCCGGCAGAGGCCGACCGGATTGCGAGGAAGTTCCTGATGGGCCCCGGGGGCGGGATGGTGGCCGATGGCTAAGCTTTGGGCCATCCTCCACAAGGACATGCGCTCGGAGTACCGTACCCGGTACGCCGTCAACTCCCTCCTGCTGTTCGCCCTGGTGACGTTGACCGCCCTCTCGTTCGCCACCGCCGGGGCGGGCGTCACGCCTCTCCTGGCCGGTGTCTTCTACTGGGTGATTCTCTTCTTCTCCGCGTTATCGTCGCTGGCCCAGACCTTCATCAAAGAGACCGAAACGAAGACCGAGGCGTTCCTCAAGCTGACCGCGCCCACCGATGCGGTCTTCTTCGGGAAATGGGCGTTCAATCTTCTTCTGATCCTGCTGCTCGAAATCGTCCTGACACCGCTGTTCATCGTCATGTTGAACATGACGGTGAGCCATTGGGGGATCTGGGTCGGCGTCTTGGTCCTGGGTGCCGTGGGGTTGGTGTCGACCACGACGCTGCTCGGCGCGCTGATCGCCTCGGCGAACGTCCGCGGCGCCCTGTTTTCGGTTCTGGCATTTCCGGTTCTGCTGCCGCTCCTGGTGACCGCGATCCGCGCCTCGGAGGTATGCTTCGGGGGCGGGACACCGGCGGTGATCGGCGACGCCTTCCTGGTATTGGGAGCGTACGCGGTGGTCGCCACGACGGCGGCCTGGCTGCTGTTCCCGTTCGTCTGGAGGGATTGACGCGCGATTCACTGTGCCGGCGCTCTGTCAAAACCGTCCCGAGGGCGCACTCAACCGTCATTTGCGATAGCCGTGGGGCCGTTATAGGATTATAATTGTCCGAGTCAACCGGATACACGGGACAACTGAGCGATGACCATTCTGAAAATCGCCGCCATCATACTGATCACCGTCGCCGCCGTGCTGGCACTGGTCACCGATCCGCCGCTGGCCTCGCTGACCGCGGGCGGGGGCTCGTCGCGGATCTTCTTTTTCCACGTGCCGGTGGCGATGGTTTCATTTCTGTCGTTCATGATCGCCGCCGGATACGCTGTCGCCTACCTGCGGACCCGCCGACCGGTCCACGATGAGGCGCAGGCGGTTGCGGCGGAACTGGGCCTGACGTTCTCGATCGTGGCGATGATTACCGGGGCGATCTGGGCGAAACAGGCCTGGGGGGCCTACTGGAACTGGGACCCCCGGCAGTTGTTCCTGTTTGTGCTGATCCTGTTTTACGGGGCGTTTTTCGCCCTGCGGCAGGCGACGACGATTGCCGAGAGCCGCCGCCGTCTGTCGGCGGTCTATCTGGTTTTCGGCGGCGCGATTTCGCCGTTTCTGTTTTTCGTCCTGCCGCGCATGTACCGCTCCCTGCACGAGGACGCCAACCAGGTCGTCATAGCGACGCAGGGCAAAATCAACATGTCCGCCACGGTCGGGACGATTTTCGCCCTATCGTCGGTGGGATTCGTCCTCTTGTTTATCTGGCTGTTTCAACTGGGACGGACCGCGGCCCGTATACAATCTGTCAGTGAAGGAGACGATCAGTAGACATGGATGGGAACATCAGCGTATTGATCGCCGTTCTGGTCACTTGGGCGGGTGTGGTGTGGTACCTCGTCAAGGTGGATCGTAACGTCAAGCGCCGGAGCAAGCCGTAATGAACAAGCGATACATCATCGGCATCGGCATCATCGTCGTCTGCGGGGTTGTCGCCTTCAGCGCCTTCCGCGGATCGCTGACACCGTATGTCGGTTTTGCCGAAGCCCGTCAGCTCGATCGGCCCTGCCAGGTCATGGGAGCGATCGACAAGGAGAACGTCCGCTACGACGGGCAGGCCGGCATCCTCTATTTCACGATAATCGACGAGGAGGGTGCCACCCTCCCGGTCGCCTACCGGGGAGTGACGCCGGGGAATTTCGACCAGGCAACCTCGGTCGTGTGCCAGGGGCAGTATCAGCAAGGCGCCTTCACCGCCAGCCAGTTGCTGGTCAAGTGTCCGTCGAAGTACCAGGGTCTCGAAGCGGCCGGTGAGCAAAATCCCCACGAGGCCGTTTACCCCGCCGACAGCGCGTAGTCTGCGCACCCGCCGAACATATTCTGCGAAACGCCCTCCAGGGCGTTTTTTTCTGCCCCCCATCGACCCGAAATCTGAACGCCCCAGCTGGGCGGAGCCGGCGCCCCTGGTGCCGATAAGAGAAATGGACAGGTACGTCCGGGTGGTTCAAAGATCACGATGACCAATTCCGATCCGATCAACCGCAGATCATCCGTCGACCCGCAACGGCCGTCAGGGTGTCATCATCTGAGCGGTTCCCCGTCGGCACCGACCGACGCCGCGGGAACGTTGACCAACCTGCGGCGGCGGATGTTTGACCTGTACACGGTGTTCGACATCGCCCGGCGTTTCCATGCGGTGCCCGATACCGAGGCGATCTTAGAGGGGATCCTGCTGAGCGCCATCGGTCATTTGGAGGTCAGCGCCGCCGCGGTGGCGATTGTGGGGATCAACGACCCGCAGCGCCTCGCACGTTCCAAGTGGAAAGGGTGGTCGGGTACGACGGCGAGCGATTGGGAGATGCCGCTCGATGCGCCGTTGGCTCGACGGCTGATCGCGTGCGGCGGCCCGGTTTGCATCGACGAGGCAGTGCCCGGTCTCTCGACGGAGTCCGCTGAGGAGAGCCGGCTGCGTGCCCTGGGATGTCGATTGGTGGCACCGTTGATGACGCGGCGCAGCTTGCGTGGTATCCTTTACACGTCAGGCAAGCTCGACGGCGACGCGTTCAGCGAAGGCGATCTGGAATTCCTGAGCCTGCTCTTGGAACAGGTGTCGGTGTCGCTCGACAACGCCTTTCTGTCGGAAGCGGAACGGGAGGCAACGGCTCAGCTTCTGTCAACGCGGGAGCGCCTTGCCCGGGCGGAAAAGCTGTCGGCACTCGGGAACCTGGCCGCCACGGTTGCCCACGAGGTCAACAACCCGCTCGGCATCATCAGGAACTATGTCCAGCTCCTGCGTCCGGTGCTGGCCGATGCGACTGAGGCGAGCGCGAAACTCGAGATGATCGGTCGCGAGGTCGATCGGTTGATCCGTTTCGTGCGAGGATTATTCGGCGCCTTCCGTTCGGAACCGGAAAGCGGAGCAAGCGTCGCCGTCCAACCGCTCATCGAGGAGATGATCCGGTTCGCCGCGCCCGATTTGACCGGGCGACGCATCCGTCTCCAGGTCGCACTCCCGGATGATCTGCCGCCGGTGTGGGGCAAAGCCGAACCGTTGCGCGAGGTCTTTCTTAACCTGGTCTTGAACGCGCGTGATGCGATGCCGGACGGCGGTCAACTCACGGTTTCCGGTACCGCCGACGACGCGTGGGTCGAGATATACTTCGCTGACGAGGGCGGCGGTATCGATCCCGCCGTGGCCGACGCGATTTTCGAGCCGTTCGTGACTACGAAGTCCGACGCGCGCGGCACCGGACTGGGTTTGTCGATATGCCAGAGTATTGTGCAGGGATTCGGCGGGTCGATCACCGCGGCCAATCTCGCCCCCCCGCAGAGCGGTGCGGTCTTCTGTCTGCGTTTGCGACGGGATCGCGCGGAGGCGTTGGGGACGAGCGCGGCATCACCCGCACTCCCTGAGGAGGAGACGTGATGAAAGTCGCCAACTCGCAGGCAACCCGGCCGGAGACGGCGCACGGGAGTTATCAGCGAACGGGACGAATCCTGATCGTCGATGACGAACCGGCCATGGTGGCATCGCTCGCCGAGTTGCTCACCCGCGACGGTCACGAGGTCGCGGGCGCGCATACCGAAGTGGAGGCGCAGAAGCTGCTCCGGGAGAGTCCGTACGATCTCGTCATCGCCGATGTGGTCATGCCCGACGGGGGAGGCATAGAGGTCTTGCGGGCCGCGCACGACGTTGACGGCGACTGCCCCGTGATCATGATGACCGCCTACGCATCGGTCGAGGCGGCCGTCAGCGCGATCAACGAGGGGGCCTACGACTTTCTGGTCAAACCGATCGACTTGACGGAGCTGTCACTGACCGTTCGGCGGGCAGTGGAGAAACGACATCTGGCGCAAGCCATGCGAAAGCTGATGGGTGATCTCAGCGAGGCAAACCGTACCCTGGCCCGACGCGTCGCGGAACTGAACGCCCTGCATGACGTGTCTGCGGCGATGTCCGGTACCGCCGAGGTACCGAAGCTGCTGGACCGGATCCTGCAGGCAGCCACAAGCGTCATCGGCGCGCGCTACGGTTCGATCCTCCTGCTCGACTTGAAGGTTGAGGGGCTCGTCGTCGAGGCCGCGACCGGGCGTCCGCCGGGCTCGACGGACGAGGTGCGCGTCGCGCTGAGTGACTCGATTGCCGGGTATGTGGCCACAACCGGT
>DATKYL010000224.1:0-8482 GCA_035528515.1 Acidobacteriota bacterium
CCAGATTGGTCAGGGTCGCCGTCGGCAGGAGGTACCGGATCGCATCGCAGGCGCGGGCGCGCATCTGCGACTCCCAGAGGCCGGGTGACTGATCGGGCAGGCGGGGATTCTCGTTCTTGAGGAAGGCGATCGCCTTTCCCGACCAAGCGATGTAGGTCGTCAGGAGTTCGGTGACCAGGCCCTCATACAGACCCGACAACTCAGGATCGGCGGCGAACGACGCCGGACGGTAGACCCGGTGGGGATCGTAGATCTGATAGCGGGTCGATTTCTCGGTGTACGACGCCAAGCGGTTGTCCTCGATAGCCTTAGCCGCCAGGATCGAGACGTTTTCGAGCGCGATCGACAGGACCGCGTGCTCGGCGACCGAGGCGTGGCCGTATCCGACAACCCAGCGCTCGTGGAATTTCGCCGATTTCGCCTCGGTGAGTTCGTCCGCGATCTTGTCGAACGGGTCGGGGGAGCGCGAAGTCTTGGCGAAGGCGACCGCGACCACCTCGGGCGGCAGGTCCTTCATTAGATAGACCCGTCGGGCAGCGGATTCGGGATTGCCGGACAGGGACTTGGGTGGGACCATGGTCTGGGTCGCTTCCATCATGGGCGGTGATACAGGCCTTGCGGACGGGAGCGGGCGTCCGGCCGGAGCCGGGGTATCCTGCTGTCCGTTGGGAAGATACGGCGATTCGGGCATCAGATGAAAGGCAAAGTTGTGCGCAATCTCCGCCGCATGACAGTCGCTGGCGGGACACATCACTTTTCCTCTAAAACCACAATAAACGCTTGACGATACACCGTATTAGATGTAGAAATGAGCATACCCCAGAGCGGCTCCGGCTTCTCTGGCCCCCCGATCCTTCGGTCGGGGGTTTTTATATGGAAACGCCAGCAAAAAGAGTCGCATTCTTTGTTGACGGATTCAACGTCTACCACTCCCTCGCTAAGAGCGTGCGCTTCAGGAAGTATCTGTGGCTTGACCTGAATTGTCTATGCGGTCGCTTCCTCAGAAAAGGTCAGGAGATGGTAGGGGTGTACTACTTTTCGGCTCTGGCTCATTGGAATAACGAAAAGGTAAAGAGACACAGGATGTTCCTTAGCGCGTTGGAGAGCGTGGGCGTCAATATCGTATTGGGGAAGTACGGTAAAGTAACGAGGTCGGCAAGATTGTACGATCCTCGACGGAAAGGGAAAATCTCAGTGATCTACGAAACATTCGAGGAGAAACAGTCTGACGTCAATATCGCTCTCTACATGCACAAAATGGCAGTGGACGATTTGTACGATGAAGCAGCCGTGATTTCGGGGGACGGCGACTTTGTGCCAGCTATCAGACTCGTCCAAGAAGGTCCGTACAACAAGCGTGTAAGAATTATCCTCCCAGTCAATCAGAGAGGAACGGATTTGTCTGCCGTCGCAAATGAGAAAGCCAAGATTCGAGAGAAGCACTTGGCCGATAGCCAATTCCCTGAGTCTATCACCCTACCAAACGGAATGAAGTTAAGAAAGCCCGACCAATGGCGCTAACCAAAGGCCCCATGATCGAGTGCCCACAACAGTGGCGTTAACATCCGGATTATTGGATTCAAACTGACCCACTACCGGATCATGACCGCTCCGGATCGGGCCGTGCATATATTGGGGGGCTTGGCAGGCGGTATCGACCCGCCGCGATCAAACACGACAGAGAATGGGATTGAAGTACAAAACTCCTGCATCCTGGAGACGGACCGATGAAAGACCCACGCTGGACCAAACTGGCCGACACACTTGTCAACTACTCAACCGGTGTCAAGCCGGGCGAGAAAGTCCTGGTTGAATCGAAGGGACACGATTCGCTCGAACTGATCAAGGAAATCGTCGCGAAGGTCGCCCAGGCGGGCGGGCTGCCGTTCTGGTACCACAACGACGAAGAGGTCGAGCGTCGCTGGATTCTCAACGCCAGCGAGCAGCAGATCAAGGATTTCGGGCGCATGCACCTGCGGATGATGAAGGATATGGCCTGCTACATCTCGGTGCGCGGCTCGAACAACTCGTTTACGCTGGCCGACGTGCCGCCGGAACGGATGGGGTGGTACAAGAAGCACTTCTACAAGCCGGTGCATCTCGAACAGCGGGTTAAACGCACGCGCTGGGTGGTGTTGCGTTATCCCAACTACGCGATGGCGCAGCTGGCCGAGACATCGCGCGAGGCGTTCGAAGATTTTTACTTTGCGGTCTGCAACGTCGATTACGCGAAGATGGGGCGGGCGATGGACCCGTTGGTGGCGTTGATGGCAAAGACCGACCGGGTGCGCATCGTGGGGCCCGGCACCGATCTCGAGCTCTCGATCAAGGACATCCCACAGGTCAAGTGCGCGGGCGACCGGAACATTCCCGACGGTGAGGTTTACACCGCGCCGGTGCGGAATTCGATCAACGGCGAGATCACGTACAATGCGCCGTCGCTCTATGAGTCGAATCTGTACGAGCGCATTCACTTCGTGTTCAAGAACGGGAAGATCGTCGCGGCCGATTGCAGCGGCGACGCGAAGCAGCTCAACAAGATTCTCGACACCGATCCGGGCGCGCGCCACGTCGGCGAGTTCGCCTTCGGCATCAACCCGAACGTCAAGAAGCCGATGCGGGATACGCTCTTCGACGAGAAGATCTTCGGCTCGATCCATCTCACCCCCGGCCAGTGTTACGATGAGGCGCCCAACGGCAACCAGTCGGCGATCCATTGGGATCTGGTGCTGATTCAGACGAAGGAGTACGGGGGCGGGGAGATTTATTTCGACGGCAAGCTCATCCGTAAGGACGGGATATTCGTCCACCCGGCGTTGAAGGACAAGCTGTCCGCGAAAGCGCTGCGGTAGCGGTTCGGAAGCGGCGGGAATCGGTCGATACATCTGACGATGGGACGTCACCGGGGGCACAGAGTCGTATGGACGGTGGGGATCGGCCTCGCTGCCCTGATCCTGCTCGAGTTGGCCGGGCGGTGGGCTGGCATGCCGGCCTTACCGCCCGATCCGGCGTTTGTCGTTGCGCGCGAGTGGTGTTATCCCGATCAGGTCGATAAGGACCGCGATCTGCTCTGGCGGTATCGTCCGGATCAAATCATCCGCGGCGGGTTTGTGCCGCCGTACGTCTACACGATCAACGCGCACGGCTTCCGCACGCCCGACTTTGCCGCGGTGAAACCGGAGGGCACACAGCGGGTGGTCTGCCTTGGAGGCTCGACGACGTTCGGCTGGGGGGTATCGGACGGGACGGCCTATCCGCGACAGCTCGAAACAAAGCTGAATGAGCTCGACCTGGAGGGGCGCCACTGGGAGGTCATCAATCTCGGGATGAGCAACTACTCAACCTGGCAAGGGTTGCGCCTGGCCCGGCAGGTGCTGCCCGAACTCGATCCCGACGTCGTATTCATCAACTTTTCGTGGGCCGACCACCAGCCGGCTTCCCAAGGCGTTGCCGACGCGGATATCGAGATGCCGGCGGCGGGGTGGCTGCGTTTCGAGAGCACTCTGAACCGTTCGGCGCTTGCTCGCTGGACGCGCAGGTTGTGGCGTCTGGCGTTCTCAGTGGGGCCACAGGTGTCAGGCGGCGTCACGGCGTGGCGGGTCTCCCCCGCCCAGTTTGCCTCCAATGTCGAGAGCATCTGCTGGGTTGCGCGACAGGCCGGCGCCCGCGCGGTGGTCGTGACCTCACCGATCTCCACGCCGCCGCGCGGTTATTCCGATGCAGAGGGCATCTTTCACTATCATCACCAGTACCGGCGTATGGCGCGCTACGCGGCCACGATGGGCGGCGGCGAATTCATTGAGATGGCCAACGCCTTCGACGCGCATCCCGAGTTTTTCGGTTCGCCGCCCGATGACTTTGAGCACTTCAGCGCCCAGGGACACGTCTTTGCCGGCGAGTTCTTGGCGCGTTTCCTGCTGGGGCGCCTGCGGGAGCAGCCGCAAACCACTCCCTGAGCGGCCGATGGTCGCGCGGGTTGGGCTTGTCGCGCGATCTGGTCGCCGTATATTGGCCCGGGTCCGCGCAGGCGGCGGGTCGCGGAAGAGAAGACGACAATGAATATCATTGTGATCGGTCTGGGTGAGGTCGGCAAGCATATCGCGGGCGTTCTGGTGTCGGAAAACCAGAATGTCACCCTGATCGACCGTTCGGAGAGCGCGCTGTCGCAGTCGCGCGAGACGCTGGATGTTATGACCCTCTCCGGCGACGGCGGCACGATCACCACGTTGCTGCAGGCCAAAGTGGACACCGCCGATCTGGTGATCGCGGTGACCGACAACGACGACGTCAATCTGTTAGCCAGCCTGATGTCGCGGAAGCTCGGCGCCAAGCGTGTCATTGCCCGCGTCTCCGACACCGGCGATCCGCTGGTCACGGACACGCGCTGGGCGGCGGACCTCGGGATCGATCTGGTGATCAGCCCGGAGCGCGCGGCGGCGATCGAGATCGCCCGCATCATCGAGAACGCGGGCGTGACGTGGGTGGAATCGTTCGGCGAGGACCGGATCGAGATGATGCGCTTGCGGGTGCGGGCCGACGACTCTCCGGCGATCAACATGGCCCTCCACGAGATCCCGACACCGCCGAACTCGCTGGTGGCAGCGATCGGCCGCGGGGAATCGTTCATCATCCCCGACGGTCACGAGCGATTGCAGGACGGCGACGAGATATATCTGATCGGCAAGCCGGAAGTCATGGCCGAGGCCCGTTCCGTTTTGATCGGCCCGCATAAGCCGGCCTCCAAGGTCGTGATCGTCGGCGCGACGCCGGTTGGGCGTGCGCTGGCCGATCAGCTCGCGGCCACCGGGATCGACATCTACGTGGTGGAACGTAACGCGTTGACCGCCGAGTCGATGGCGATGGAGATCAAGCAGGGTGTCGTGGTCCACGGCGACTGCACCCAGAGCGACTTTCTGCGTTCTGAGAATCTCACGAATGCCGACGTTTTTGTCGCGGTCACCAAGTCCGATGAGGTCAACCTGATGGTCGGCCTGCTGGCGAAGAAACTCGGTGTTCCCACGACGATCGTCGTAGCGCACAAGCCGGGATACGCCACGATCTATGAGGAACTGGGGATCGACACGACGATCTCGCCGCGTCTTCTGGCCGCCAACCAGATCCTGCGTTACGTACGCCGAGGTCGGGTGCTCTCGGTGAGCGTGCTCGCCAACGGCGCCGGCGAGATTCTTGAAATGGAAGCCGAACGGGGGGCGAAAATCACACGCGCACCGCTCAGGGAGATCGGATTTCCCAAGGGGGTGCGCGTCGGCGCCGTGGCCACCGGGAACGACGTGACGGTTCCCGGCGGCGATTTCGTCATCACTGAAGACGCCCGCGTCATCATTTTCACAACACCGGGAATGCGCGATGCGGTCGAACGGCTGTTCCGAAAGAAGAGCTTCTCACTTTCGTAGAAGACCCGGCCGGAACCGATGAACCCACGTGTGATAGCCAGGTTCGTGGGACTGCTCCTGCTGGTGGAGGCGGTCTTCATGGCCACCTCCCTGGCATGGACGATCGCCGATGGGGAGGCTATCGCCGGTTTTGTGATCTCGGCAGGTCTTACGGCAGTGGCCGGAGTCGCACTGAGGGGGTTCGGTCGGCAATCGCAGGAGTACATTACCCCGCGTGAAGCGATCGCCACGGTCGGTTTAGGGTGGGTTCTGGTGGGCGTGTTCGGCGCCCTTCCCTATCTGTTCGAAGGCGCCTTTTCGCATCCGGCCGACGCCTTGTTCGAGTCGATATCGGGCTTCACCACGACCGGGGCGAGTGCGCTGCGGGACATTGAAGGTCTCCCCCGCGGTCTGTTGTGGTGGCGCAGCCTGACGCAGTGGCTGGGCGGCATGGGAATTATCGTGCTGTTCATCGCGATCTTTCCGCGTCTCGGCCTGGGGGCGGGCTACCTGTTCAAGTCGGAAGTCCCCGGACCGATCACCGAGAGGTTGCGGCCCAAGCTGCGGCATACGTCCCTGATTCTCTGGTACGTCTACCTGGGGATTACGGCGGCGCTGGCGGTGGCGCTGTTCATCTGCGGCGTTTCGCCGTTCGCATCGGCGTGCCACGCGTTCACCACGATGGCGACCGGCGGTTATTCGACCCTGAACAGCAGCATCGGGGGCTACGGATCGGTGGCAGTCGAGATGGTCGTTATGTTCTTCATGTTTCTGGCGGGCGTCAACTTCAGTCTCTATTATCGGCTCGTGCAGGGCGACACGCGCACCGTGTGGCGCGATCGCGAGCTCCGGACTTACATCATTATTATGGGGCTGGCGACGCTTTTGGTCACGGTCGCGATCCTGCCATCCAAAGCCGGTCTCGGCGAGGCGCTCCGCTACGGGAGTTTTCATGTCGTGTCGTTGCAGACGACGACGGGGTTTGGAACCGACGATTTCGATACGTACCCTCATTTCGCGCGGCTGCTGTTGGTAGGCCTGATGTTCGTGGGGGGCTCGGCCGGCTCGACGGCCGGGGGCATCAAGATCGCGCGGTTTCTGGTGCTGGGACGGGCGCTGGCCAACCAATTGTACAAGTCGTTCCATCCCCGTGCGGTTCTGGCGGTTCGCATCGGCGCGACACCGGTCGAGAGCGATACGGTCCGGGCGGTGTGTATCTTCTTCGCCACGTTCATCGGGTTGTTCTTCCTGGGGGCGCTGCTGTTGACACTTTTCGGGATCGATTTGGTGACCGCGGGGACGGCATCGATCGCGTGCCTGGCCAATATCGGCCCCGGCTTGGCACTGGTCGGCCCGACGCAGAACTACGCCTTTGTTCCGGGGGTGGGTAAGATCATTCTCTCAATTCTCATGATTCTGGGCCGATTAGAGATACTGACGATTCTCGCGCTCCTGGTCCCGTCGTTCTGGCGCAGATGATATGGCTCTGACGACTGAAAGACGTTTGCGTGCCGCCGGTCTGATGATCGTCGTCGTCCTGGTAGTCGGCACGATCGGATTCAAAGTCATCGAGGACTGGAATCTCCTCGATTCCTTCTACATGACGGTGATCACGGTTTCAACGGTGGGGTACGACGAGGTGCATCCGCTGTCGCAGACCGGACGCGGCTTCGCGGCGGTGCTGATCATTCTCGGGGTCGGCGCGACGTTTTACGCGCTCATGCTCTTCTTTGAACTGCTCGTCGAGGGACAGATTCGCGGCGTGCTGGGGAAACGCAAAATGCAGAGAGGTCTGCGCGGCATGAAAGATCACTATATCGTGTGCGGCTACGGGCGCGTCGGCAGCCAGGTCGTGGCGGAGTTGCAGCGCCGCAAGAATAAGATCGTGGTGATCGAGAACCGGCCGCCGATGCAAGACGAATTGAAAGAGAAAGGCATTCATTTCGTCCCGGGCGATGCCACCGACGACAAGGTCTTGCTCGAAGCCGGGATCACGACGGCGCGCGGCCTGGTCGTGGCGGTACCCAGCGAGGCCCACAATGTGCTGATCGTCTTGTCCGGCCGTCAGTTGAATCAGTCATTGAAGATCGTCGGTCGGGCCGACGAGGAACATGCCCGCAAGAAGCTCATGCTGGTCGGCGCGGACAGGGTCGTCTGTCCGCATGAGATCGGCGGGCGGCGTATGGCGGTCGCGACCGTGACGCCGAACGTGGTCGATTTCATGACGATCGCGGGCGGCGACGAGGGCACCGGCATTCGCATCGACGAAATCCGCGTGGCGCAGGGATCGCGTCTGTGCGGCACCACGCTGCGTGAATCGCCGATCAAGTCGGAACTGGGGTTGACCGTGATCGGCCTGCGCAAAGCGGGCGGCGGCATGCAGGTGAATCCGGGCGCCGACGAGCATGTCGAGGCCGATGATATTCTGATCGTCATCGGGGCCGAGGACAAGCTCGGCACGCTCCGCGAACTGACCGCCCCGTCGGAAAACAACCGGGCGTAGGATGCCGACCCGCGCACCCAACGGCACGGCGCCGTATCAAGCACGGCCGCGGTCGGCGCACGGCGACTGACGACCGTTGCGGGCTCGTCCCCACCGCAAACGAAATCCATGCAAAAGGGGTGCTCCCGAATGGGAGCACCCCTGGAAACAGCCGGTTGACATACGGCCTCAGGGGTTCGGGGACGGCGGCCGTACGAAGTGCTGGTCGTGGAACTTGATGAGTTTGCGCAGTCGTGACTGAATGAGATCCCAATGTCCCGCAGGGGTGTCGCGATAGCCGGGGTACACCTCGAAGATGTGATCGGCGATCCCGGCCTCCTCGCGGAGGAATCGATCGAAGTCCTCATTCTGTTCCTTGAAACCGAACTCATCGTCTGCGCCGACGTCGAAATAGAGCGCGACATTGTCGAAAAACGCGGCGTCGATCGACCGTTTGCCGGCGAACACGGTCTTCACGTCGGCAGAGTCCAGCCAGCGCCGCCAGGCGGTCTCGGAGAACGTCCCCGTGGAGTCAAAGATCATGTCAACACCGACCCCGAGCGTGTCACCGACATCTCTGATCCGCAGTGTCTGCGGGCCGGCAGGA
>DATKYL010000225.1:0-4747 GCA_035528515.1 Acidobacteriota bacterium
TTGACATCCGGGGCGTTCATCGCCGACACGCTTGCCTTCGAGGCATTGAATCGCCTCGATTCAGGTCTGGGCGATATGACCGAACTCGCCTATCTACCGACCGAGGATTCGGTGTCGTGGTGGATCTGTGACGGCTTCGGATTCGAGGCCCACGGTGCCCCCGACTTTGTCAGTCCCGATGCGATCCTGTACGCTGCCATTTCGACCTCCGACACCTACATGGCAGCAGGCAGTGACGGAGCCCCGCCCGGAGGTACGCCCTCCGCAAGGCTGTACTTCAACGTCACCGGGACTGCGGGGACTTTCGAGATCGATACCACCTGCATCACCCCCGGCAACCACCTGATATTGGTCGACAATGTCACGTGGGACCTGCTGCCGGTGAGTTTCACGAAGGGTGTCGTCACAATTGTCGATAGTTGCATGTGCGACTGCCACGCCGACCCGATCTGCGACAGCGTGCACAACATCCTCGACTTGGTCGCGATCGTCGGCGTCGCATTTCAGGGCGCCGATCCGATTCCCGACCCGAACCCGTTCTGTCCGTATGAGACCACCGGCGTCAACTGCGACGATGTTACGAACGTATTGGACGTTGGCCTGATGAACCTGGTGGTCAACTACGGCGCGAATCCGGACTCGACATTCTGCGATCCATGCGCTCCATAGGCGTGCTAAGGATCTGAAGATCGGAGAGCAGATTCCGAGTTCATAGCCCGCGGGTGATTGCCTCACTC
This sequence comes from Acidobacteriota bacterium, assembly GCA_035528515.1. Lineage (GTDB taxonomy): Bacteria > Zixibacteria > MSB-5A5 > WJJR01 > WJJR01 > DATKYL01. The sequence continues at coordinate 738 of DATKYL010000225.1, forward strand.
GCGGGCTTTCATCAACGTGTGTCCTGGTAGGGCGGCGTTCTTGGGTCACCAAATCCCAGATCATCAGCGGCAAATCGGGTCACGAATCAGGCGATTCTACGACCAGTTCGACCGAGGACGGGACTCCCCTCGGGAGCACCCGACGCCCCCGACTCCGGCAATCGCCGACGGCACCGCGCGTTACGCGTTTGGCGGTTGCAGCCTAACGCACACTGATCTTGGAGGGAATTCCGAAGAGGGTTCGGAATGGCTCCCCGGGCCGGACTCGGATGACAATAACGGCCCCCACAATGTGCCGGCACAATCCGGCTCCACTTCCCCGCTTGACATTGCGGAAGAAAATAGTCCACTTATCCCGGCGTGGACGCGCCGGCCAGCTGCCGCCGCGGGTGTCGCGGATTCCAGAGTGAAGGAGAATTAAGGATGCGCAAGGGACATCGATTCATTCTGGCGCTCGGTCTGACCGCCGCGGCCGTCACCGTTGCCATCATGCCGATGGTCGCCGGGGCCACCGACAACCCGACGATCGTCGCGCAGGCCTCAGACGCGGAGACGGTCGTGCCGGATCACGGGGCGACCGACGCCGGCCAGTCCCCCCCCGGCTTCCTGGAATCGCTTCTGATCAGCAAGTACATCGCCTTTTTCATTCTCAGTGCCGTGGGGCTGGTGCTACTTCTCGGCCGTCGGATCAATCGCTGGGTCCGGATCGGCGTGCTGGCCTTGGCGTTCATTCTGTTCGGGCTGGACTACATCTTCCCGCTGCACCCCAGCCCGATGTGCGGCCTGACCAAGCTCTTCATGTTCCGGATCACATCCGGGATCTTTGCGGCGGCATTCCTGGCGATCCTGGCGGCGATGTTGATCCCCAGTCTGATCGGCCGCAAGCTCTTTTGCGGCTGGGTCTGCCCGCTCGGCGCGCTGCAGGAGCTGATCAACAAGATTCCCTTCAGGCCCCGCTTCAAGCAGTTCAACTTCACCGCGTTCAATGCCGTGCGGTTCGGTCTGCTGGTGATGTTCTTTCTCTCGTTCTTCATGGTGCGCGCGCAGTTCCGGGCGCTGGCGGAAACGGTCGAGGCCTGGTTCGAAACCGGCCCGTGGCAGCAGTTCTCCGCCTACGATTTCTACGATCCGATCAACTTCTTCGAGTTGCTCCACTGGAACATCGATACGGTCTGGATCATCATGTTCGCCATCTTGATTCTGGCGAGTCTGATGCTCTACCGGCCGTTCTGCTACAGCATCTGCCCGATCGGGGCACTGACCTGGCTGTGCGAGAAGATCGCGCCGGGGCGCATCCGGGTCGATCACAGCACCTGCACCCAATGCGGGGACTGCGTTGAGGCGACCCCCTGCCCCACCATGAAGCATCTCATCGATCCGAAGGCCCGAGCCGTCCCCGACTGCACGTCGTGTGGCGAGTGCCTTGGCACCTGCTCGTTCGATGCGATCAAGTTCAGCTTCCGCCGCTGAACAGTCGACAAACGCTCTCTGGAGCGAATCGATCATATTCTCGATCAAGCGTTGCTCGCCTGCCCGCGGGTGAGTACGTTACCCCCGGCGCTCGCGTGAGCGGGTCGTCAGCCTCTCATGGGAGTCCAGAACGTCTGTGTTTGGGAGCGGGACGTGACGGGAACAAAGAGACATGCACTTCTCGCCGGTGACGCCGGGGGAACAAAGACCAGTCTGGCGATCTATGTCTCGGTCGATTCTCTGGACGCGCCTCTGGCCGAGGGGACGTTCCCCAGTGCCAGCTACGACAGTCTTGAAGCGCTGATCGCGCAGTTCCTGGCGGCGCATGACATCGCCGTTGACCGTGCCTGCCTCGGAGTCGCGGGACCGGTGATCGACGGCACGGCGCGCATCACGAACCTTCCCTGGGTAATCGCCGAGAATCGTCTCGCCGAATCTCTGGGGCTGTCGTCGGTGCGCCTCATCAACGATCTGGCCGCAGTGGCCACCGCGGTGCCGCACTACGACGATGCGCATCTGCACACGCTTCAGGCCGGGCGGGCGATGACAGGCGGGACGATCGCCGTGGTCGCTCCGGGAACAGGTATCGGCGAAGCATATCTGACCTGGGACGGGCAGCAGTACCGTGCCCACGCCTCCGAGGGCGGGCATGCCGACTTTGCGCCGACCGACGAGCGACAGCGCGAGTTGCTCGGTTGGCTGCAAGAACGATTTGGTCACGTCAGTGTGGAGCGGGTCGCCTCGGGGAGCGGGATTCCCAACATCTACGAGTTTCTGAAAGACACGGGCCGGGCCGACGAGCCCGAGTGGCTCGCCCGCCAACTGGCCGCTGCCGCTGACCCGACACCGGTGATCGTCAACACCGCAGTCGATCGGGAGCGTACCTGCGACATCTGCCGCGCTACCCTTGAGATTTTCATCGCGGCCCTGGGCGCCGAGACCAGCAACCTGGCGCTTAAGCTCCTTGCCACCGGCGGCGTCTACCTCGGAGGCGGCATCCCGCCGCGTATCCTCCCCGCTCTGACCGACGGTCGGTTTCTCGAGGCATTCAATCGCAAGGGACGGTTCGTGGAACTGTTGACGCGCATGCCCGTGCATGTCATCCTCGATTTCAAAGCGGCGCTCCTCGGCGCGGCACGGCACGGATTTGCCGGCGAGTAGCGGGCACGTCATACGGCACCGGAATCCACACAACGATAACCTGAGCAACCGGGGTTGAACCGATGAACGAAACGCTTGTAACAACGGCACCATGCGATCTCTCGTTCGCCCTCGGAGAGCATGCAGAGGCGGTCGAGCAGGCACTGGCGGAGATGCGGACGGCCGAGGTCGTCTCGCGCCTGTGGGCACGGGACCACACGATCTGGAAACCAACTCCCACAGAGATCGTCAATCGCCTCGGTTGGCTCGAATCGCCGGTGGCCATGCGATCGCACATCGCGCCGATGCGGGTACTCGCCGAATCGGTCCGGGCCGACGGATACACCTACGCGCTGCTGCTCGGGATGGGCGGCTCCAGTCTGGCACCGGAAGTCCTTCGAAAGATTCTCGGAGTCGGCACGGATTCTTGCGACCTCGCCATCCTCGACAGCACCGACCCCGGCGCGGTTCTGGCCGCCACACAGCAACTCGATCTCAGCAAGACGCTTTTCATCGTTTCCACTAAGTCCGGCGGGACAGTTGAGACGTTGTCGTTCTTCAAGTATGCCTATAACCGCGTGGCCGATGCCCTCGGGGTCGGACGGGCAGGTGCGCATTTCATCGCGATCACCGATCCCGGCTCATCGCTCGTCGCTGCCGCCGATCGATACGGCTTTCGCGAGACGTTTCTGAACGACCCGAACATCGGCGGACGCTACTCGGCGCTGAGTCTTTTCGGTCTGGTTCCGGCGACGTTGATCGGCGCCGACGTGGAGACACTGCTGGCACGGGCGCGTCACGTCGCGACCGCTTGCCGGAACCCGAGCGTGTCCGACAACCCCGGGGCTGCGCTCGGTGCGGCGATCGGCACGCTGGCGCAACGCGGCCGCGATAAGCTCACGTTCGCGATCACACCGGCCTGGGCGAGTTTCGGCGACTGGATCGAGCAGCTCATCGCCGAGAGCACCGGCAAGGATGGCGCCGGCATCCTCCCGGTGATCGGCGAGACCATCGGGGAACCCGATGCGTACGGGAACGATCGCGTGTTCGTGCACCTCCGTCTGAGCGGCGACGTGACGCACGATGCCGCAATGGCTGCCCTGGGCGACGCCGGACACCCGGTCATCCGTCTTGACGTGGGTGATGCCGGTGACCTCGGCGGCCAGCTCTTTCTCTGGGAGTTTGCGACCGCGGCGGCCGGGTGGCGTCTGGGAATCAACCCGTTCGATCAACCCGACGTGGAATCGGCGAAAATCCGGGCACGCACAATGCTCGCGGCGTACCAGCGGGACGGGCGGCTGCCGGAATCGACACCGACCTTTACCGACGCGAGTATCGCGGTCTGGACAGACGGAACGGCGCGGACTCTCCGTGAAGCGCTCGCATCGTTTTGCGATGCC
>DATKYL010000226.1:0-2813 GCA_035528515.1 Acidobacteriota bacterium
CAACGAAGGAAGATCGCCGCACAGATCGTCGAAGCCAGCGGTCGCTTGAGGCAACTGAGCGGGTGATTCCGGAATCGCGAGCGGTGCGACCCCGCTCGTGTTCACCCGGGCGGCAACCTCGTTCGCGGCATTTTCGACTTGGGTGATCGATTCACGCGAGAAACCCGGCAGCGGTGCGGCGTCGCCGAGTCCGTATAAGCCGGTCCCGTCGTCGAGACGGAAGATTATGCCCCGTCGGCGCTCATAGGTCCCGTGCGCGGTGACCAGCGGCCGGGGGAGAGGCCGGTCGTAGGTCGTGACCGTCAGGTGCAGAGATCTCACAGGTTGATTCCAATCGCGAATACGATCGCGTACACCGCTTGCAGGCGGGCGGTCCTGGCCAGAGTCTGATTCAGCCGCGCACCGTCTGTCTGCCGGGCGAGAGTCATGATGTCGGGGATGCCGATGAGCATGGCGGCCGCCGCTGCCAACACTCCGATACCCGCCATGTCGCAAACGACCATCACGATCGGGACCAGCAGCGACGCGGTGAGCAAGAGAGCGTATTCCCAGGTCGAGCCGGTCCGGCCCAGACGCACCGCCAGAGTCTTCTTCCCGGTCTGGCGGTCGGTGTCGATGTCGCGCAGGTTGTTGACCACCAGAATCGCGGTAGCCAGAAAGCCCATCGGCAGACTGGCGGCCCACACTGCCGTGGTGACCTCGAGCGCCTGGACGTAGTAGGTGCCGGCCACCGCCACTGGCCCGAAGAACACGAAGACAAAGAGATCACCCAGACCACGGTAACCGTAAGGAAACGGGCCGCCGGTGTACAGAATCGCGGCTGCGATTGACGCCAGCCCGACCGCGACGATCGGCCAGCCCCCGCGCCAGACCAGGAACACACCGACGGCGAAGGCGAAGGAGAACACCACGACCATCGCCGCGCGCATCTGTTCCGGTGTGACCAGCCCCGCCTGCGTCACACGAAGAGGACCGGTACGTGCCGACGTGTCCACTCCGCGTTCGTAGTCGAAGAGGTCGTTGGCGAAGTTGGTCCCGATCTGGATGAGCACCGCGCCCGCGAGGCAGGCGACCGCAGCGGGCCAATGCAACATGCCGTCACGCCAGGCGACCGCGGTTCCGACGATCACGGGCGCCACCGACGCCCAGAGAGTCTTCGGCCGCGCCGCGAGAATCCACTTCGTCGCCCCCGGTTTCTGTGGCATGGTTTCGGTCATTGGCTACGGGTAGCGGGGGAACTTCGAGAAGTCCGGCGGGCGTTTTTCTAAGAACGCTTTGCGCCCTTCCTGCGCTTCCTCGGACATGTAATAAAGCAGCGTCGCGTTGCCCGCCAACTCCTGCAAACCCGCCTGCCCGTCGCAGTCGGCGTTAAACGCCGCCTTCAGGCAGCGTAGCGCCATCGGTGAATGTTGGAGTATTTCGCGACACCACGCGACTGTTTCTTCTTCGAGACGCGCCAGCGGTACCACGGCATTGACCAGGCCCATGTTCAGTGCCTGTTGCGCATCGTACTGGCGGCACAGATACCAGATTTCCCGCGCCCTTTTCTGGCCCACGACGCGCGCGAGATACGAGGCGCCGTAGCCGCCGTCGAAACTCCCGACCTTCGGCCCGGTCTGCCCGAACCGCGCGTTGTCGGCGGCGATCGTCAGGTCGCAGATCAGATGCAGGACATGCCCGCCGCCGATCGCATACCCCGCCACCATCGCGATTACCGGCTTGGGCAGAGTGCGAATCTGGCGCTGCAGATCGAGGACATTGAGGCGGGGGACGCCCTTGCCGTCGACATACCCGGCATCCCCCCGGATACTCTGATCGCCGCCCGAGCAGAACGCGTCGGGCCCCTCGCCGGTGAGGATAATCACACCGATCGTCGCATCGTCACGCGCGTCGGCGAACGCCGAGGTCATGTCGAAGAGCGTCTGCGGACGAAAGGCATTGCGGACGCGCGGGCGGTTGATCGTGATCTTCGCAATCCCCTCGCACTTCGCGTAGCGGATATCTTCATAATCACCGGCTTCTTTCCATTCAATTGCGGCCATACGGACTGACCCTCCTTCATCTATTGCGACAGCGCCGGATCCGAAAAGAACTCCGGCACTTCATCGTTCTGTAAGAACGCCGCGGCCAGTTGTGCGCTCAGTTCGGGACGCTCCCAGTGCGGTGCGTGCCCGGCGTGTGGGATTATACGGAATACCGACTCCGGAATGTCATGTGCCATTGCCTGGCCAATCTCACGGAATTTCTCGTCGCTCGTGCCGGCGACGATCAGTGTCGGTGCTCGCAGATCCCGCAGCCGCTCGTGCAGAGCGGGCTGCACCCCGGTACCCATTTCGCGCAGCGACGCGGCCAGGCCGGCGGTAGTGTTCTCCAGACGCAAGGCCAATGCCCGGTTGCGTGTTGTCTCCGGCAACTCACTCTGGGTCGCAAACAGAGGCAACGTGATCCAGTCCCGCACGAACGCTTCCACGCCGAAGCGTTCGATGCTATGAGCACCGGCGTTGTCCTCCTCTCGCCGTCGGCGGCGTGCGTCAGGATCGGCGATTCCGGGGGAGGCGCTTTCGAGGATAAGACGGTCGACGTGGTCCGGATAATTAACCGCGAAATACAGCGCCAGCCGTCCGCCCATCGAATACCCCCAAAGATGGGTCTGTGGCGTGTCGATCCGTTTCAGCAGATCAGCCAGCCCGGCAGCGACCATATCCATCGCGCAGGCGCCTTTCTGTAACGATGTCCTCGTTTGACCGTGCCCGGGCAGATCGACGGCGGTCACGCGGAACACCGACTTCAGTTCGTCGATTACTTCATCCCAG
>DATKYL010000227.1:0-2376 GCA_035528515.1 Acidobacteriota bacterium
CGGTAGATGGCCGCGAAAGCATTGCCGTCCGCCGAAAACCGCAGATCCCGATACACGACACCGCCCACGGGTGACAGCGGGCGCGATATCCCCCCAGACTGCAGGCTGAGGATTTCGACTCGGCTCACGTTCGAGTTCCAGAGCTCGTGGCTCACGTAAGGCGCCATGTGGCCGTCCACCAAGTAATTCCGCGACGGCCAGCCCATTATACCCAGGGTATTGTGAGCAACGACGTCCCCGGAGGGAGATATGCGGTAGTCCTTGCCGCTGATATCCATCAGCTCTGTCACCAGTTCAACCTTGCCGTCGAGGCCAACAGCCATGAGGTCCACGCAGTCGCTGTCCGCCTCCTCGATGTGACGCTGAACACGCGCGTTGACCCACTCCGGCACCTGTCGCTCCTGGTCTCTCGGCTTGAGCAGATAGGAGTAGATCTGGAATCTCATCGCCACGTACAGGATGTCCTCTGTGGGATTAAACTCAAAGGACTTCGGTTCGGCAGAAAACGACGTCTCATTGACGCGTCCTGCGAGCCCGGAAATAAGCAGGCGCGAGTCCCCTCGTTCGCGTTCGTGGCCGAAGATCCCGACACCCTGCTGTGTGAACGCGCTGAAGCAGATCTGATCCGAGGATTGCCCCCATTGATATTCATTCTGGTGCGTGACCCTGAATCCCTCGCGGGATCCCACGATCACGTCTAACCTGCCTGTGCGCAGGTCCAGAGCGGCGATGCTCGCGGGGTGGTCATCGAGCCACCGGAAGTGCCCGTAGCCTTTGGGAATGGTCCGGTTCGGCGCCTGCCGAACCATGACGAGGAGTTTACCGGTGAGGCGGCGATTCCACCTGTCAGCAAGTGCCTCGCGCTCCGCATCCTGCCCCAGGGCAAACGGAGCGAGCAGGCTCAACGCCAGACCGACAGCGATAGTACGGGCAATGGGCATTCCGACTCTCCGGTCGAGTGCGCGTACTATACACAACCCGACGCATGTCGGCAACTCTTACGTCGCATCCTCTGTAGAGTACGCTGCCTGCGGGTCGGAGTACTGCGTCGCGACGGCCACCGGGCATGTGGCATTACGACACTTCCTCCGACGCCTCGGGCCCGCCCCCATTCTCAAACCCCACCGGCAACCGGTCCGCGCGCCACCACTTCATGATTCCGGCGATCGTGAGGTAGACCGCGAGGACGATCAGCACGACCGAGGCCGCCGCGTTGACCGTGGCGAGATTGAAACCCTCGGCGGCGCGGATGTTGGCGATCGCAATCTTGCCTAAGGCCCAAAGCGTGATCGTGAGCACGAAGAGCATCGGGAAGAGTGTGAAGGCGATTCGTTTACGCGCGCGGTAGAGCCAGACCGTGATCGACAAGAGGGTCAGCGCCGCGAGAAGCTGATTGGAGGCGCCGAAGAGAGTCCAGAACTTGATCCACGACCCTTCCTCGGCCCCGGCAATGAAGTAGATCGGAATCGCGATCGTGCCGATCGTCGCCAGGAGGCCGCTGAAGTGCCCGCGACGGTTGATCAGTTCCTGAATGATATACCGCGCTAAGCGCGTGCACACGTCGAGCGTGTCGAACACGAACGTCGAGAACGCCATCGCCCCGAATGTGATCGCGAACGGGAGATTGCCCTCGCCGATCAACAGCGTCATGAAACGCCCGATGCCGTTCCCATAGATCGTCCCCGGTTTCAGCCCGCCGACTTCATCCTGGGTGAGCATCATGATCGTCACCATCGCGATCAACGCCACGAATCCTTCGGCCAGCATCGCGCCGTACCCGACCGGTTTCATGTGCGATTCGCGTTCGATCTGTTTCGAGGTCGTGCCGGAGCAGACGAGACCGTGGAAACCGGAGCAGGCGCCGCAGGCGATCGTGACGAACAGAAACGGAAACAGCGTGCCGGTCATCCCGCCTGCATCCCAGGTGATGAACATCGGCTGCTTGATCTCGTATCCGCCGAAGAACATCCCGATCACCCCGAGCCCGAGCGCCATGAACAGCACAAAGCCGCCGAGATACCCGCGCGGCTGCAACAGCGACCAGACCGGGACCATCGACGCGACCGCGCAGTAGATCAGGATCAGAATCCCCCAGGTGACCGCGTTCATGACCAGCAGGTTCGACATGTAGGTCCCGAACCAAGCGACCCCGAGCGTCGCGGGGACAAAGATGATCGTCACCAGCCAGAGCGGCGGCTTGAGATAGCGCTGCACGAACCCCATGATCACCGACAGCAGCAGATACATCGTGCTCGCCGCCGCCACCGCGCCGCCGGGATTGAACCCGATGTCGACACCCTCGAGCGCTTCGGAACGGTGCACGAAGCTGGCAGCGGTGATGTCGGTGAAGGCGACGATGACGTAGATCAGGGCGAT
>DATKYL010000228.1:0-10896 GCA_035528515.1 Acidobacteriota bacterium
CGCATCGAGTTGATCGACCATGTCGCCGGCAAACCCGACTGGGGACAGCCGCTGCCCAATCTCTCCGAATGGGATGCGATCGATATCGCGATCTACCTGCATCCGTCGCGCGCCGACCTCGACGAGTATTGGGCGCCGTACGCCGGGACGATGTCGCAGTCGGGCAAGGGGGTCATGTTCCTGCTCGACGGACGTTTCGCGCAGCCGGGCGTGACGATGTGCCCGTATCCGCTCGAGTTCTGCCGTCGGGTGACCGGAGAGGCGCGCGGCGAATTCGCCTCCGAGCCGGTGGCATCAAGGCAGAACCATCCGTTGGTACGACTCGACCCCACCGCCGACTGGGAACGCACCCGCCGGATTTGGACCGAACGGCCGCCTTGGGCGGGGGTCGTGGTGTTCGACTCGCTCCCCGATAATGCCGACGTGCTGGTGCAGACCGTGACGTCGCCGCGCCGGCCCGAGGCGCCGCTGATGTGGACCCGGCCTCTCGGTCGCGGACGCTCAGTCGTCCTGACCGGCGGCCCGTTGTGGCGCTGGGTGGCCGAGCAGGCCGCCGCCGGACGTGCCCCCGATCAGTACAACGCCTTCTGGGAGAACACGTTGCGCTGGCTGATCCTCGCCGATGACGCCGACCGGCTGGCGGTGCGTTCCGATCGCGAGGTCTACCACTCCGGCGAACCGATCATGATCGAGGGGCTGGTCTTCGACGAAGCGTACCGTTTTCTCGACCGCGCCGCGGTGACCGCACGGGTCTGGCGCGACACGGTCGGCGCCGACACGGTGCGCGTCTTTCTCAACCCCGGCGCCGGTGACCGTTTTGTGGCGCCGCTGTCGGCTCTCACCGCGGGGACTTATCGCTACGACGGCACCGCCGAATTCGGCGGCACGACCGCGGATCTGTCCGGCGGGGTCTTCCGGGTCGAGTCATACGGCCTCGAAGAGCAGTACTCCGGTCTCGACGAAGCGCTCCTGCGCGCGGTCGCCGCCGAATCCGGCCCCGGCGGCCGTTACATCTCCGAACACGAATTGCTCCCCTACCTCGACTCCCTCGACTGGATGACGATCACCCGCGAACGCCCGGTCGAATTCCCCCTCGGCAACCACTGGCTGGTCCTGGCGATCTTCATCGCCGCGCTGTCGGTCGAGTGGTTTGTCAGGCGGCGGCAGCAGTTGTTGTGATGATGCAGTGTAGCGCCAAGCTTGACATGCAAGGCAATCGCAACGTTCTCCGCTCAGAACCATGAAAGCGGGATCTTAGCGTATTCGCCCGTAGCCAGTTCAATCGCGACATAGTACGGTTCTCGCCCGCCCCAGCTGCCGACGTTGACTCCTCTCGCGTAGGCGACAATCCACTTACTGTCGGGCGTCCACGCCACATCATAGACCATTAGTCCGGGCATCTCGCAGAGGACTTCGAATCGGTCGAAATCAGGTGCTTGTGCGACCAATACGGCGTAGGAACTCGTCTGAGCGGCCGTCGCGAGTACTCTCTCATCCGGGGAGAAGCTGGCTGCGCAGGTGGCGCTTCTGAATCTCCTGGGTAGCACGGGTGTGGATGAACGCTGGCGGGCGACATCGACCACTTCGATAGTGCGAGGACAACACTTAGTCGCCATGGAGATGTATCTGCCTCTCGCCGAGATTGATTGTCTGCAGCCCATGCGGGATTCGAATTGGGCGATTGGATCGAGCTCCTGTTTCTCGTTGAAAACTGAAATGACCCAACCGTCCGATACTGGGAACCTGCTTGGGTCGGCGTTTCTGGGGTATCTGGATCGAGGTTTGAGGTTCGAGACAGTCCAGTTGCACCCCGGATACCAACCTTCATATTCGTATTTCGTGGTGCAGTACAGCCGACCAGTTGCCGGAGCGATGTCGAAGCCAACATCGGTCTCCCAGACCACCGTCATCGATCCAAGCACCGTATCTCCCAAGGACGTGAGAGTTGCCTCATCATCTATGAAGGAACAGGCGTTGACGCGAAAGCGATAGACGAGTTCGGTCCGGCCGGTCTCGGGACTTACCGTCCAGACCCCGGTGAACGGTTCCTTGGAGATGAAGTAGACAACCCCGTTGTCCGTGCGATAAAGGGGGTGGACACATACCTGGTCCACGTGTGCTTCTATTGTTATCGAATCCGGGACCTCTACTCGCGTGATCGAGTCTGTTTGCAGATCAACGATGAGCAGACTGCGCCCAGAGGATACGACCAGACGGCCGCGGTACTCGGATCTCCATCGCTCCTCTATCACCCCGGAACCACATGCCAGCGCCCCCCAGCAAAGCAGGATCACGACACCGATCCCACGCTGCATGGGGACTCTGGCCCTGCCCGCTGCTCTATGATCCATCGGGTTCCCTCTTGTGATGCGATTCCTACTAATAGTACACATGTGGAGACACAGTATTCCAGTTCTTCGTTGATTCGACCGCAACCCTGACAAGCTCCACGCCCTCTTCCAGAAGTCCCCGCCGCTGGTGTCACCCGCTCTGTGGAGATCCCGGGTGGCGGAGCGGTAGACGTCTGCAACGCTACTCGGGAGGGGACTGCGCAACCCGTTGTTGCCCCCCCCCCCACAATAACCATTGACGCCCCCCTGCTCGGCCCCCTTCTTGCCCGCCCCACCGGATGATCGGCTCCGGCGGGAGCGGGGGCGCAAACCACAATCACTCCGAGGTAACCGAATGCCTTTAATAGACTTATGTACTGCCCGCGAGATTTTAGATAGCCGCGGAAACCCCACCGTCGAAGTTGAAGTCGGTCTCGAGGATGGGTCGGTCGGACGGGCCGCGATTCCGTCGGGAGCGTCAACCGGTGCTCATGAGGCGCTCGAACTGCGTGACGGCGACAAGGAACGCTACAACGGGAAGGGTGTCCTCAAAGCGGTGGCTGCGGTCAACGACACGATCGCGCCCGAAATGGTCGAAGCCGGAATGGAGGCGCTCGATCAGCCCGATATCGACTCGTTTCTCTGCGAACTCGACGGTACGCCGGGCAAGAAGAAGCTCGGCGCCAATGCGATCCTCGGTGTGAGTCTGGCAGTGGCGAAGGCCGCCGCCGATTCGGCGGGTTTGCCGCTGTATGCGTATCTCGGCGGCGCGAACGCGAAGATCCTCCCGGTGCCGTGCATGAATCTCCTCAACGGCGGCCAGCACGCCGACAACAATGTCGACTGCCAGGAGTTCATGGTCGCCCCGGTCGGTTTCGACTCGTTTGCCGAGGCGTTGCGCGCCGGAGTCGAGATCTTCCATACACTCAAGGGTGTGCTCAAAGACAGGGGTTACGCCACCTCGGTCGGCGACGAAGGCGGTTTTGCGCCGAATCTGAAATCGAATGAAGAGGCGCTCGCGGTGCTGACCGAGGCGGTCGAAAAAGCGGGATATGCCCCGGGCGATCAGGTTTTCTTCGCGCTCGACCCCGCCGCGAGCGAGTTTTTCAATACCAAGACCGGCCGCTATGAACTCAAAGGCGAAGGGCGCGAACTGACACCGGCCGAGCTGGTCGACTTCTGGGCCGACTGGGTTGACCGTTACCCGATCATCTCACTCGAAGACGGTTTCGCCGAGGACGACTGGGAAGGCTGGCGGCTGGTGACCGAACGGCTGGGCGACCGGATCCAGTTGGTCGGCGACGATCTGTTCGTGACCAATCCGGCGCGTCTGCGTCAGGGAATCGAAACCGGGTGCGCGAACGCGATCTTGATCAAATTGAACCAGATCGGCACCCTGACTGAAACACTCGACACAATGGGTATGGCGGCGCGGGCCGGATACCGCTGCATGGTCTCGCACCGTTCGGGTGAAACCGAGGACACGACGATCGCCGATCTGGTGGTCGCCACCGGTGCCGGGCAGATCAAGACCGGGTCGGCCTGCCGTTCCGACCGGATCGCGAAATACAATCAACTCCTGCGGATCGAGGAGTCGCTGGGCAGCCGCGCGGTCTACATGGGCCGCGGCGCCTTTGCGCAGTCGGCGTAGAGACCCGGCGTGTGAATCACATAATGGGACTGTTTGCGAAAAAGAACCGACGTCGCCCGTACCGTCGTCGTATGGTGACGGTCCCCGAATTCGACATGCGCCGTCATGTGACGTCGCGGCTCGATTTCCTGCGTTCCCGCCGGATGATGGTGCTGGGGGTCGCGGCGGTGATGGTCTACCTGTTGGTACTGAGCCAGTTGGGTTTGTGGCGCTCGTGGACCTTGCGGGAGCTGCGCAACGACCTGCGCGCCCAGAAGCTGGAACTGAGCGCCGAGGTAGTGGAACTCGACGTCCGCCGCCGGCTCTTGGAGAGTGATACGCTCTATATCGAGAATATTGCCCGTACCGAGTACCAGCTGTCGCGTCCCGACGAGATCATCTACGAACTCGACGACGGGACCGACGATAAGTCCCCGTAAACACGATGCCTCCGAATGTCACCGAGGCGATCTGCTTGACTGTTCAGAAGTACTCGGAAACGTCAAAGATCGCCGTTTTGTATACCCGTGCCTGGGGCCGGATCTCGGTTATCGCCAAAGGCGCCAACCGGCCCAAGTCGCAGTTCTTAGGGCATCTCGAGCCGCTCTCGATTGCCGAGTGTGTAATCTACAAGAAACCGAAAGAGCGGCTGCAGCTTCTGACCTCGTGCCGGGCGGTGGTGCCGTGGCTCGCGTTGACCGCGTCGCTGCCGCGCGCGGGGTACGCCTTTGCGGTCGGCGAGTTTCTCTACCGGCACACATACGAAGACGCCGACCCGCACATGTACGAGCTGGCGCGCGCGACACTCGAGGCGTTGTCGTATCTGCCCGACAAGTACCTGGCGCGGCAGTTCTGGGGATTCCTCCTCGAAGCGCTCGCCCAGCTCGGCTTCCGCCCCAATGTCGATTACTGCGATGCCTGCCGACGGCGTCCGGACGCGGAAAAACGGGTGATCTTCGACGCGGTGGCGGGGAAAATCATCTGCCGCGCCTGCCGCCAGGAGCGTCCCGAACCCGGACGTCCTCATGTTCTCTCGGTGGCAGCGCTGAGTGAGTTGCTCGACCGGCAGGCGCGACCGATATTAACAGGGAGCGAGCCCGACCTGGGCCGCGAACCGCTCGACGAAATCGGAGCGGCGATCGAGGACTTCGCGCGCTATCATCTGGGCGGCGGACGGATCCGTTCGCTCGACATGGCGCGGCGGGCAGAGGCATAGACTTACGCGTACCTGACTGGAGGAACTGTGGCGAAACCGGCGACTGACCAGACAATGGAAAAACTCGTCTCGCTGTGCAAACGGCGGGGTTATGTGTTCGGTTCATCGGAGATCTACGGCGGCCTGAACTCGTGCTGGGACTACGGCCCGCTCGGGGTCGAACTCAAACGCAACATCAAAGACCACTGGTGGACCACGATGACCCACCGGCGCGCCGATATCGACGGTATCGACGCCGCCATCCTGATGCATCCGGATGTCTGGAGAACGTCGGGGCACGTCGACGGTTTCACCGATCCGCTGGTCGACTGCAGGGAATGCAAGGCGCGGTTCCGTCTCGACCAGCTCGAGGAAGCCGAGTGCGAAAACCCGGCCTACAAGGGCCGCAAGGCGAAGAAATGCCACGAAGAGGGGAAGTTCACCGACGTCCGCCAGTTCAACCTCATGTTCAAGACCTTCATGGGGCCGGTCGAGGACGGGGCCTCGGTGGTCTTCATGCGTCCGGAAACCGCACAGGGGATCTATGTCAACTTCCTGAACGTGCAGGGCCCGATGCGCCGCAAGCTCCCGTTCGGGATCGCCCAGATCGGCAAAGCGTTCCGTAACGAGATCTCGCCGGGGAATTTCATCTTCCGCTCGCGCGAGTTCGAGCAGATGGAGATGCAGTACTTCGTCGATCCCGAGGAAGACCAGCGGTGGTTCGAGTACTGGAAAGAAGAGCGGATGAAATGGTACCTCGACCTGGGCATCCGCGAAGAGAAGCTGCGTTTCCACCAGCACGGTCCCGATGAACTGGCGCACTACGCCAAGGACGCCTACGATATCGAATACGAATTCCCCTTCGGTTGGAAAGAGTTCGAAGGCATTCACAACCGCACCGACTTCGATCTGTCCCGCCACAAAGAGGCGACCGGCGTCGATCTGACCTACTTCGACGAGAAGACCGAACGGCGTTATGTTCCGTTCATCATCGAGACATCGGCCGGCGCCGACCGCAGCGCGCTGGTGTGTCTCGTCGACGGGTTCCGCGAAGAAATCGTGAAAGGGGAGAAGCGCAACGTGATCGCGCTCGACCCGCGTATCGCGCCGTTCAAAGTCGCGATCTTCCCGCTGGTCAACCGCGACGGCATGCCCGAAATCGCCCACAAGATCGAGGACGACCTGCGCACCCGTTTCAAGGTCTTCTACGACGAAAAAGGCGCCGTCGGCCGCCGTTACCGCCGTCAGGACGAAATCGGCACCCCATACTGTGTCACGGTAGACTCCCAAACCCTCGAAGACCAAACCGTCACCATCCGCGACCGCGACTCAATGGAGCAGCAGCGCGTGGCGATGGACCGGTTGGGGGAAGTGGTGGGGGAGAGGTTGGGGTAGCTGGGGGATGCACTGGAGCTGGCGATCATCAGAAGCGTGAGTGACCATGCCATGCTAAGCTGGAAGGAAATCGCCACCGATCCTCTCCGAATCCCGAGGGAAACGGACCCACAATTCACTAGAGTTGGCATCCCTGGGAGTAACTCTCTCTCTGTGAAGCTGGCATACGAAGTCACAAGGGGACAGGACATGTGTTCCCTTGGAATTCGTCTCTGGGAGGTGACCGTGTGGCCACCGCAATGCCAGGGGGGGGCGCAGGCGCCGGATCCTGAGATGGATGAGATCTTTCCCATCCATGATCCAGTTGCAGCATCCGAGCGGCTCGTCGAACTTCGAAAACATGGGGTGGCGTCTAGGGAATCGAATCGCGTTTGGCCAGGGCGGTCAAGGCGGCTGGAAGCTTGCCTGAAGTACGATAGCCTAAAGCCCCTTCTCAGAGCACTCGTCGATCATGTTGTCCCTCTCCTGAATGATGCGGAGAGTTATCGATGGATGCCCCTCATCGAGTCCCTGATCTCTTTTCGGGTCCGGGTGGAGTTGGAGCTGGATAGCGAGCCGATCTCCAACGCCGCAGGTGCCCTTGTAGAGGACTTCATCGATTTCTGCTCTTTCGTTTTCAGGTGGAAGTGGGAGATTGGCGCGGGGGATACGTGGAAATCACCAGATCCTAATCGGATGTCGTATCCTCGCTCCAGCAAGGAGTGGAGGCTGGAGTGGGATTGGTCAACTGCTTTCCTTGCCGACATCGAACCGCAGATAAGCAAAGAGCTGGGGCTCCGTTACCATCTCACGGTTTGGAGTTCCAACTCCGCAGAGTCGGAAGAAGACTATCACGAGAGGATGAGAGACTACTTCGAGTCCGGCGACGAGGCCCGTGACAGGCGAGTAATCCACAACGAGATGGAAAGGCGAGGTATCACGTTCGAAGGTTTTGTTGAGCATCACGCTGCCAGCTTCCCTGAGCGGGGGAAGTACAACACTCTACTCCAACTCGCAGAAGACTCGCTTGAAGCACCCGAAGTGCTGTCTCCTCCCGACTACAGAATGCAGCTTAGCTTCCTCGTGAGTCGAGTGTGGAAGGAGTACTATGGCTACAGGACGCTTTCTGAGGAGTTTGAGTTCGAGATCGGACGGCGTCTGGCACGACTCGGCCGCCGCTTGGCGAGTTCACATTTCTCTGCAGAGCCTAAGCTCGTTTCCTATCGCCTCTTGGAGACTATCGAGAGAACGATCCACCGAATAGTCCGAGAACGGCTTCAGAGGCAGTACGGCCCTGAGGAGACCGGTTGGTGGGTCAAAGGTGTTCCTGAAGACTTGCGGAAAGAGCTTGCTGCGAGAAGAGAGTCTGACCCTGACCGTGAAGAGGTCTGGAACTACGTTGATCTGATTGACCTCAGCAAGGTCATCGAAAAGAACTGGGCACTCTTCGAGGATATATTTGGCTCGCCAGTTTGGGGTGGCAAGCAAAGAAAGTCGCGCCTCAGTGCGTTTGGAGAACTCAATCAGTTGCGAAAGCGTGTTGCCCACTCCGTGCGGCGGGGCATAACCCAGGACGAATACCGATTCTTGATGTCGCTTGAACGGAGTCTCCCATTGGGAGAGTAGTGTTCCGCTGGGAACTGGGGAGGTCTGATTCGCGGCCAACCCAGCTCCGTCTACATAGGTGGTCCTCGATGAAGATTGTGCTCGACACAAATGTGTATCGCCAGGACTTCTTATTTCGGTCCTCCGACTTCAGACTGTTGTTTGACTATCTCCAGAGCGCTGATTCGACTATATGTTTACCGCAGGTTGTCTATCAAGAAGTCGAGAGTTTGTATGTCACAACACTCTCCGGCGCAGCAGCCGCGTTCAAGTCGTGCCGCAAGAAGCTTCTCAGCGTGGTGGCCTTAGAAAGAGTCCCAGAGCTTGCCATTGACGTAGAGGAGGAAGGCAAGCGATACCTGGAGTATCTAAGATCTACACTCGGAATCGCTGAAAGCGAGCTCACCCCATACCGAGGCGAGTACCTCTCCGATCTTGTGGAACGGGCCTGCACCAGAAAGCGGCCTTGCAGTGACAAGGGAGAGGAATTCCGAGATGGCATACTGTGGCTCACGGTCCTGGACATCGCTGCGCAGAGTGACGAGCTGGCAGCCATTTTGATTTCCTCGGATCGGAAGGCCTTCGCGGATGCTGACGGAGGGCTGCACAAAGACCTGATCGATGAGGCCCAAAGGCGGGGAGTGGAAATCCACTTCTTCACGTCGCTGTCGGACTTTCTCCGCTCGCGTGCCGCAAAGGTCGAAGCCATCACGTCGGAATGGGTATATGATGCATCTAGTGTTGACGGCATTGCCAGAGATCTGGAGGAACGGATACGAGACTACTGGTTTGAATATGAACTAAAGAAGCTGATTGCGCGAGATAGGTTCGGAGTATCGGAACTGGACATCGACATTATCGATATGACCGTGGGTCCTGCTGAGGTCGTCGATTACTTTGTGTACGAGCTGGGAGACGGCAGTCTGAGTATTCGGGCATCTCTGCGCTTTGATGTACACGTAGACTGGGACGCTGACGATGAACACCCGGTAGACGTCATGTTCCCTCCTGAACTTATGTACTCGACTGCTCTGCCGGGTCCGCCGAGTTCTGCCCGGAGATTCACGTCGAGACCCTTTACGCCTTCGACCGATCTGTCTCTACTTGCCAGCGTAGAACTTCTCGCGAGCGGTACCGAACTCCGGAATGCAAATCTCCTCGATTGGCATATCGAGTGATGGCAATTGTTTCTGTAACGGCTCTACAGATTGCGCCGATTTTGTTCGGTTTTGATGCCGGAACAGCGGCATGGGAGGAACGCTTTGGCCCAATCCACCATCGAATGGACCCACTCCTCCTGGAATCCCACCACCGGCTGCGACAAGGTCAGCCCCGGGTGCCAGCACTGCTATGCCGAACGGATGGCGCGGCGGCTGCGGGGAATGGGGCAGCCGAACTACCGGAATGGGTTTGAGGTCACGATCCACGAGCATGTCCTGCCTGTGCCGCTCATGTGGCCGAAGCCGCAGATGGTCTTCGTCAACTCGATGAGCGACCTGTTTCACGACGCAGTCCCGCTCGAGTTCATCCGCAAGGTGTTCGCGGTCATGGAGGAGGCCGGGTGGCATCA
Source organism: Acidobacteriota bacterium (assembly GCA_035528515.1). Classification (GTDB taxonomy): domain Bacteria; phylum Zixibacteria; class MSB-5A5; order WJJR01; family WJJR01; genus DATKYL01. The sequence continues at coordinate 9,705 of DATKYL010000228.1, forward strand.
GTTCCAGGTCTTGACCAAGCGGGCCGAACGCCTGGCCGCACTGGCCGATGCGCTCCCCTGGCCGCCGAATGTCTGGATGGGTGTCAGTGTCGAGAATGCCGACTACCTGCACCGCATCGAATGCCTCCGCCGTGTCCCGGCGGCGGTTCGTTTTCTGTCCCTGGAACCCCTGCTCGGTCCGATCGCCAGATTACCCCTGGCAGGCATCGATTGGGTCATTGTCGGTGGGGAATCCGGCCCCGGATGCCGTCCAATAGAAGTTGACTGGGTCCGCCAGATTCGCGATCTTTGTATTACACAGGGGTCACCGTTCTTCTTCAAACAGTGGGGCGGTGTATACAAGAAGCGCCTTGGTCGCAGACTCGATGGGCGTACGTGGGATGAGATGCCGGCGCGGCGAACGCCGGACACAAGTCCCCAATCTCCTGTTCTGAGGCATGGACTCGCGCAGCCGCTTCCGCTGGCGCGTGACATTTCCGAACGCCGCCGTCCTCACAGCGCTCGTTCTGGTCTCAGTTTGGGCGCTGATTGAAGTTGTTCGCTCTTACCCGCAGGTGTTCTACCCCCGATTCTGGGATGAGGCTATCTACGCCTGGGACGCGGTCTGGGGTCAGATCTTCCATCCTCTCGACGAGAGCGCCGAACAATTCGCACCGGCTAAGTTAGGGTATGGGATGCCGCTGGCCGTAGCGGTGGCCCTCTTCAGGGAGTGGGGGGTGATGTACCTCTCCACGGTGGCGTGGTGCCTGACCATAATCCTCGCCGGTATAGCGGTTGCCCGCCGTTTCTCCGGACTGACAGGATGGGTGACCGTCGCATTCCTCGCCTACTCGCCCCTGCTGGGCAAGTACGTGGCCGAAGCATCGCCGACCTTGGTGGCCGCGGCTGGATTCGTCCTGCTCTGGGTTGTCTATCCGAAGCGCCGCTTCTGGCTGACCGGTCTGATTGTCGGATTGATCGCCCTGATCGATTTCAAGTGGGCCCTACCGGCCGCGCTGGCCGTGGTTGCTGTCGAACTCACTGTCGAACACAAACAAGGTTGGAAAAACCGGATCATACACACCGTCGGGGCCGGGTCAACAGCACTCGCGTTTCTCGCAGTCGTAGGGGTTATACATCCGCCGTACGTCGATCATCTCTGGTCGTATGCGTTCGGTCACAGAGGAATCGTGGGTTTCGAACCTTCGGGGAT
>DATKYL010000229.1:0-7161 GCA_035528515.1 Acidobacteriota bacterium
CAAGGCCCCGATCATACCGAACAGCAGAATCGGTTTCTCGTAGAATGAGAAGATCAGATGCGACGCCACCGTGGCCCGCAGCAGGAACTTCGATTTGCCGTGGCGTCGTCCGGTGAGGACTGCGGGCATCTCGGCGGGGGCAAACCCCGCCGCCAGGGCTTTCGATACGATTTCGAGATGGATCGCCTTATCGTCCGATTCGAGATCGAGTGCGTCGAGCACCTGCCGGCGGTAGGCCCGCAGGATACCGGTCACGGTGGTCAGACCGCCCGGCATCGCGAGACCCAGGACACGATTGCCCCAGCGCGACACCAGCAGTCGACCCCACGGCACCTGACGTGTCCCGCCGCCTTTGGCATACGGGGAGCCGACGACAAAATCGATCTCGGGTCGCTCGTCGAGGATCTTCAACATTCCGGCGATGTAATCCGGGGAATAGCTGAGGTCGGCGTCGATCGTGACAATGACGCGCCCTTGCGCGGCAGCGAAACCACGCCGGAGCGCATACCCGCGTCCTCGGTTCACCGGGTAGGAGACAACGCGGAGCCACGCCTGGGCCCGTGCAATCGCCTCCAAGTAGGTCTTGGTCCCATCGGACGAGCCGTCGTCGACCGCCACCAACTCGAAGGTGTGCCCCGTGTCGACAATCGCCGCGGCAATGCGCAGGACGACGTCCGGCAGATTGTCCGCCTCATTGTGCATCGGTACAACGACGGTGACATCGGGGGCGGCAGTCTTTTGGCGCGCAGGATTGTGATGGGACATGCCCAAATCTCCTCCCGACCGCCCACACGGACCGAGGGTGGTCTATACCTCTTGTATCGACGGGTGTTGGGGGAGGTTGATCAGTCGGCCGGTGGACGCATCGGCCTGCGTTAAGGGGCGGGTGGGGGCTTGGGCCAGGTGGCCGGAGGATATTTGAAGCCTGATCCGGTGTTGAAGACCACGATGGTGTCGGAGGGCTTCACGGAACCTGCGTCAATGGTCTTCATCAAGCCGGCTATGGCCGCGCCGCCTTCGGGTGACGGGAACAGGCCGCAATCGGCTGCGAGCCAGGATTGTCCCACCGCCCACTCCTCTTCGGTGACCGCCACCGCCGTTCCGCCGGTTTCGCGCAGAGCACGCAAAATGAGGAAGTCGCCGATCGCCCCGGGAACGCGCAGACCGAGGGCGGCCGTCTGGGGATCGGCCACGGGGGTTGCGGTCTCGGCACCGGAGGCGAACGCGGCGACAATCGGCGCGCAGCCGGTGGTCTGGACACTGATGAATCGCGGCCGCCGGGCATCGAGCCAGCCCATCTGTTGCATCTCGTCGAACGCTTTCCACATTCCCACGAGACCGGTACCGCCGCCGGTGGGATAGACGATCACGTCGGGGAGCACACCGTTGAGATCCTCATAGAGTTCGTACCCCATCGTCTTCTTGCCTTCGAGACGGTAAGGCTCTTTGAGCGTCGACAGGTCGAACCATTCGGCGGGGTCGCACTCCGCGCGCATCTGTTTGCCGCAGTCGGCGATCGTGCCGTTGACTGCAACCACCTCGGCCCCGCAGGCGCGACACTCGGCAAAGAAGCTGTCACCCGAGTCGGAGGGCATGTACGCGCGCAACGGCAGGCCGGCCAGGGCAGCGTAGGCGGCGGCCGCACCGGCGGCGTTGCCGGCGGACGGCAGACACAGGCGTTCGGCGCCCAGTTCCACGGCCTTGGATATCGCGGCGGTCATGCCGCGGGCCTTGAACGATCCGGTCGGATTCTGCGATTCGTCCTTGATCCAGAGGTTTGCGACGCCGAGTCGAGACGCCAAACGATCGGTCCGCAGAAGCGGCGTGGCTCCCTCGCCGAGCGTCAGGATATGTTTCGGGTCGGTGATCGGGAGTACACGCCGATAGCGCCAGAGAGAGTGCGGACCGGAGATCAGATCGCCCCGCAGCTTCTCCCCGACCTCCCGATTCAGGTCATATCGAGCCAACAGCGGGCGACCGCAATCGGTGCAGACACGCTGCAGGCAACCGGCGTCGTGCGGACGGTCACACCAGCCGCAGCGGAGATTCATCAGACGATCAGATTTCATCAGTGGGACGCGAGTCGATGTTGCACGTGACGTAACGCGTGTCAGCCGACCACAGCGAGTACTCCGAGTCTTACTCGGCGCCGAACCGTCCGGGTGTCATGCCGACGTCGACGATCGAACAGGCCACGGCCGCATTCAGCCCCATCGCGAGCGCTTTCTCCACCAGCTCGGGCGATTCCGAACCCGGGTTGAAGAAGACCTCTTCGGGTTTCGCCGCGGCGATGTCGTCCAGGAGTGTCATGCCGACGATAGGCAGGACATAGAGCGAGACGCGCTGGATCGGACGGGGCACGTCGCGGATTGAGCGGAACACTTGCAGTCCTTCAATCTCCGTTTCCTTGGGATGAACCGGATAGACCGTCCAGCCGAGCTCCCGATAGGCGCGGACCGCCTTGTTGCCGAATTTGCGCCGATCGCTCGATGCGCCGATGATTACTATTGTCTCCGCCACGTCTCTCCCCCGCTCGTTCTCATCCCCCCCGGCCGACGACGGCGCAGGGGTGCTGCACTAATCCTCGTACCGTGTACGATACTCGTCGAACAGCTTGCCCCATTCGGTCTTGCCGAAAGCACGGATAATTCTCTGCCCCACGGTCGGATACCAGAGCCAGTCGTGGTAGACGTTCGAGGCGAACGGCGCCCAGACCACCAGTGGCGAATGCAGCGCGACCTTTTCCAGGAACTGCAACGGGCCCTTGCGCAACATCTGGTCGCCCCAGATCACCAGTGAGCGTTTTGTCTGGAAGTGCAGGTTGACGTCGCTGATATCGTCGCCGATGATATCGATCGCTCCCGTGTCGGCGACGCCGAGTCCGCGCTCGTGGCACATCTTCAAGTACGGAATCGCCATCGGATCGAACCCCATCACCCGCGCCGCAATCGCGTCGATCGCCACCGAATCATACGAGGCCAGGAGAATATTGCCGATCCGTGGGATCATGGTCCGGGGTCCGGCGCCGTCGCCGCAGACGGTGCCGTCCATTACGGCCAGGACCTTCGGATGCAGTTCGCGCTGCATCAGCATCAGATCGACCATGACCTCATGGATGTACTTGTGCGCGTAGTGCCGCACTTCCTTGAGCAGTCCGCCGAAGGAGTTCTTGATCGCCCCGGTGGTGATCGAATGACCGTGCGTCTTGATGGTCGGGAAGTGGATGATCTGCCGCCCGGGGTAAATCTTCGGGATCTCGATGCCCTCGGGGAAAATGTCGTTAAGCTTCAGAAGCGGCGATTGGAACTTGTAGACAATCCACTCAACGTCAGGTAACGGCGTGAAATCGAGGCCGTAGTGCTTGAGAGTCGGCAGCCAGCGATTGTTGCGGGCACCTTTGACCGGCTCGGTGACGACGGTCTTGTTCTCGATCGGGATGAGTCGCTCCCGCGGGAAGCCATAGTCCAGCAGGGTCTTCACCACCCCTTCAACCTGCCAGGGTTGCGACGAGCAGGCCGGGAAATACTTGGTCCAGGAGAGATTCAGCTTGAGGAGGGTGTCGATATCGCGGCTGAGGCCGTCGGTTACACCGATGAGATCGAGCAGTCGTCGATAATCCGCGAGAACCGTTTCCGGCCGTGTCCGTACGGCCGCCACACGCGACCGCACCGGCTGGGGGTCCGTTGGCTCGTGTGTTCGATCCGCGGTTTCAGATGGTGTCATGATTTAGCCCTGTCCCGCACACGTTGTCCCCGTGGTGCGCAACTACATTTTACGGCCAATCGTTCCCGCAGTTTGACTCTCCAGAAAGCCGTTAGGTAATCCACATGCCCGCTCACGTCGTTTCGTCCGCCGCTCCCAGCGGCATCTTCAAATGCTCACAATATGAGCGATCGAAAAAGACCACCCGGTCGCCGCTTCGTCGCTTGGCCTCCAGGAGCGCCATGTCGGCGCACCAGAGCAGACGGTCCGGTTGATCGGAGTGAACGGGAAAGACGGCACCTCCCAAGGACAGACCCAGACGGACCGGGTCGCCGAGTCCGCCGATTGTAAAGGCCCGTTCGGCCACGGTCTGTCGCAGCCGCTCCGCGAGTACCTGGCAGCGTCCCTGATCGGTGTCGGGCATCAGGATCGCAAACTCATCGCCGCCAAGACGGCAGAGGATATCGATCGACCGCACGGTGTGGCGGATCGTCTGGGCGATATAACGTAACACGATATCCCCGGCCTGGTGGCCGCGGGAGTCGTTGAGTGCTTTGAGCCCATCGAGATCGGCGATCAAGAGTGACAGGGGACGGCCGTACCGTCGCGCGCGGTCGACCTCTTCGGTCACGCGCACGTTGAAATGGCGTCGATTGAAGGTCTGCGTCAGCGTGTCGATATGCGACAGCTCGCGCACCCGTTCGAGGCGCGCCAGGTTGCAGAGCACCAGTTCGAGCGCACTCTTGAACGGGTCGCACGCCTGGAGGTTGCCGGCTTCCTCGTCTCCGGCGGAGCGTGTGCAGAAAATAGTATAGGATACGGCGGGTGAAGCATCGACACGGCAATCGGCGACCAAACCGAGTTCACCGGGTGGCACGAGTTCAGACGCAGCGCCCGCGGATTCCGGTCCCGTGCCCATCGGTGCCGCCGTCCGAGATGATCGGCGCCGCGAGACTGTCTCGAACCACTCCTCGATGGCTGCGGTCGATGCGTCCTCGGGGGCCATCGCCCACTCGATGGGGCAATCGGCGCGTTGGGCGACGATCAATATGCGCGCGATCCCGTGGGACTCCCGCAACGCGCCGTACATCTCGCGGCACAGCACCGACAGAGAATCCGCCGCCAGCCAGCGTGCCAGGATTCCTTCCCGTGCCAGGAACCCGTCGGCGGCCTCCGCCAGATGATCGTGATTGCTCACTGAGTTCCTCGTGCAACTCCAGGCCATCACCCGTCCGCCGTCCTCCTACCAGGACGACGGCGCCGCCGAGCGATGGCGGCGGAAGTAGGCAAAACGCTGCCGGAGGCGGAGAAGTCGCCGCTGCCGCAAAACCCGCCAAATCGCCCACCATCCGGCGTCATCATGACGGAGTTCAATCAACCGTCTCTTCATATCGTTGATGCGATAGAACGGGTCCTCGAGAACAAGTCGCAGGACGGCATCTTCAAGATTGAGCGCCGGGCCGGCGGGCTCGACGGCCGCAACGGAGATGACCGGTGCTTGTGGTCGTTCGTCCGGTTCCGTTGTGTCGGTTGGTCGCCGTGCCGGTTTACCCTCGTACGCCGCCTGGGCGTCCTCCAAGTACGCATACCGGGGGAGCAGCCCGTCGAACTCCAGCAGATCGTAGACGTCCTGAACCGGTGCGCTCATGCGTGTCAGTTTGATGTCGCCGCCGCCGTCGCGCGCCTCCCGCAGGCGGGAGACAAAGATGCCCCATCCGGCCGAAGAGATGTAACCGACACCGGCCAGATCGATGATCAGACGGGTACACCCGCGACCGATCAACGTGCCGATCACATCGTCGAGTTCGCCGGCCGTCAGTGTATCGACGCGCCCGTCCAGGCGCACCACATGGAGACCGCCGTCAGTCCCCGCGGTCGCCAGCGAGATCCGTATCCCGTCAGCCTGGGTTGTGCGCATGGTCAGACGGCCTCGATTCGGAGGCAACGTTCGTTCCTACAATTCCGGCCAGTCGGGAAGCGCCGGCGTTTCGTGGTTCTCACGCGGCATCAGGAATTGAACGGGAATCGACGGCGTGGTGACGACAATGGTGCGTCCGTCCCAGGAGAAGTAGACGGTCGGTTCGAGCGGCTGACCCTCATCCAGATCGACCGTAAAGCGAACCGCCGCGTCGCTGGTGAACCGGGTCCGCACCGTCCCCTCCAAATGGGTACGCCGGCTGGAGAGCATGCGCAGGGATCGGATCGGCGTGGAACGCACCGGGTCGTAGAATACCACCGAATCCAGTGTCAGACCGCGGACATGTTCCCACCGCGGTACGGGCCGGACGGTCGTCTCCGCCTGGCACCACAGAGGGTGCTCATCGGCATGCGGACCACCCAGGAAGACCTTCCACCCCATCATACGCATGCGCATGAAGAAACCGTCAACCGTTGTCTCCCAGGTGGAATCGAGCGCCCAGTGCAGCGTGTCCGGCCAGTTCCGGCTCGGTTGGAGCCACACCGGTTCGCCCGTTTCGGCCTCCGGCTGTTCGAAGACCCTGACGCTCCCGCCCGGCGTCTCCTCCTTATCAGACTTGGAGCAGTGGAACGGCAACGTCGCCGAGAGAAACAGCAAGATCAACAGTCGCGGGACACCAACTCGACTCGACACGTGCTTCATCGTATACACTCCCAACGCCCGACGGCTGCCGCTTCGGGCGGTCAGCTCGGTAATGAAAGGTAGTAAAGCGCCCCGCCGCGGGACAGCAGCAAAACGAGCGGTTTGCCCTCCAGCTCCTGCAACAGGCGCTTGAACTTCGCCACTCCGTCGACGGTTTCGCGGTTGATTTCGAGAATCGCATCGCCGGGCCGCAAACCCGACTGGGCCGCCGGCGAACGCGAGACGATGTCTTTGACGATGACGCCCCGGGTCTGCGGTTTCAGACCGATGCGCTCGGCGGTGCGCCGGTCGAGTTCTTCGACCGCGATCCCCTCCAACGCGCTGGACTCACCGGCGTCCTCGGAGGTGTATGTGAATTCCGTTTCGTACGCCTCCACCGGAACATCGAAGGTGAGTCGCTGCCGCTCGCGCTGTACCCCCACCTCGATGGAACTCCCTACCGGCGCGAGAGCAATCGAACGGCGCAAGTCGATCGCGTCGCTGACCGGCCGTCCGCCAAAAGAGACCACGACATCCCCACGGCTGATTCCGGCGCGCTCGGCCGGACTGTCGGCCAGCACCTCGTTTACCAGCGCACCCCGTGTCTCAGGAAGCGCGAATGCGTCGGCCAGCGCTTTGTCCAGATCCTGAAACGACAACCCCATCCAGCCGCGCGTAATCTCGCCGGTGGCCAGGATACCATCCATGATCGAACGCGCCATGTTGATCGGCACGGCAAAGCCGATTCCCTGGTACCCGCCGGATTTGGAGAAGATCGCCGTATTGATACCGATCAGCCGTCCGCCGGCATCGACGAGGGCACCGCCCGAATTACCGGGATTGATGGCGGCATCGGTCTG
>DATKYL010000230.1:0-13121 GCA_035528515.1 Acidobacteriota bacterium
GATCTGATCAGCGAACCGTACGTGCGGTTCATCACCAATCGCATGCGGGAACGCTATGGTTTCGAGGGCGTGCCGCTACGCGTGCGTTTCCGTCGGAAAAGCAAGTAATGCCGACTTTCATCGGTGAGAAGATCGCAGTTGACGTCGCCGGCGAGGTGAAGGAACCGGTTGCGTTTCGATGGCGCGGGGGAGAGCATCGGATCGCGAAGGTCCTGGTCAACTGGTTCGACTGGGGATTTGCCGCCGGATCGGTCCAGCGCGACTGGAAAACACGCCGTCATCGAAACTACTTTCGTGTGCGTACCGAGAGCGGCGAGGTGTTCGAGATGTATCTCGACCGCGCCTCCCCGAAAGGTGCGGGGGAGTGGTACCTGTTCCAGCAGCTTGATCCCGCGGGGGCGGAAGAACATCCCGAAAAAGGATCGGATCAGTCGGGCTGATCGCGTTGACACCTATGACACTGGCCCTAACGATCGTGACCGCTTATATCGCCGGGTCGATTCCCTCGGCGGTCTGGATCGGCCGTATGGTGCGGGGGATCGATGTCCGCGAGCACGGTTCGGGGAACATGGGGGCCGCGAATGCGGCGCGTGTACTCGGATGGCAATGGGGCATCGCGGCGGGACTGGTCGATATCGCCAAGGGATTCGCACCCGTCTTCTGGCTCGGACCGATCGCGGCGGCGCATTGTCCCCTCCCCCTCCCCGAGGCGCGGCTCATACTCGGTGCCGTCGCGATTCTGGGGCATTTGTTCCCGGTTTTCGTCGGTTTCCGCGGCGGCAAAGGTGTCCTGACGTCGCTCGGCGTTTTTCTGGCAATATTGCCTCTGGACATCGGGATCGGCATCGCCGTCTGGATCGCTGTCTTCGGCCTGACACGCATCGTCTCCGTCGGCTCTCTGGCCGCAGTGGCCGCCACCGCCCTCAGTGTCATCATTCGCCGCTTTGTATTCGATGTGCCGATCGCAACATCACTCGTCGTCGCGGCGATTCTCCTCGCCGTTCTCGTCTTCTACACCCACCGCACCAACATTCAGCGCATCCGGCAGGGGACTGAACATCGCTTCGGCAAACGCTGACGCCAAATTAGGTGCCACGGGCCTTTAGGCCCGTGAACGCCCCTGCGCGTCAGGTGCTAGGTGCCACGGGCCCCCGCCTCGGCGGAGTCTCCGATTACAGGCACGTGAACAGCGAGGTGCCACGGGCCTTCAGGCCCGTGAACGGCGACGGCGCAGGCGTTCTAGTACCAATAACCTGTCGCCGCTCTCACTTGAGCGGTATAATGCTGCCGGTAAGATGCCCGACCCGTCGGTCCGGGCCGGCTGATCAAAGAGGAGACCACGATGACGCACCGTCCACTCATACAATCCGCGCTCAAGAGACAAATTCTGAACCGACCGACCGTCGTATGCTGGCTGGTTGTTTCATTGGGTGCGGGCCTGCTCATCGGCTGTGGTGGCGGTTCCGACAGGGCGCTCGATGATGCGCTCGTCCTCTACCGGCAGAACCGGCTCGAAGAGGCGCTGCCGCATTTCCTGCAGGCCGCGGCTGCCCACCCGGATGACCCCGACGCCCTCGCCTGGATGGCCGAAACCTTCCGGCGTTTGGAGCTCAAGGACAGCGCGGTGGTCTTTGCGGAGAGGGCAATTGCCATCGACACGTGCAACAGTTTCGCGCAGACCGTGCTCGGTGAGGCGCTCAATCCGATGTACGGCCCCTGGGAGGGTGCCGACGAGGAACTGGCCTGGGCTCATCTCCTGAAGGCAGTGGCCTGCAATCCCGACGACGGCAACACCTGGCGCACGATCTGGCCCGAGGCGATCCGACGGGGGAACACCGAACTGCAGGAACGCGCTCTCAACATGTTTATTGAAACTGGATACATGACGCCCGCGATTCTGGCCTACAACCGCTGGATGCTCGCCGATCTCCCCGAAAACGCGATTCTCCTCACCAACGGTGACATGGACACGTATCCCGCGGTCGCGCTCCAGCAAGTCGAGGGTTTCCGTCGCGACGTGGCGGTGGTGAACTACTCCCTGCTCAACACACCGTGGTACGCGCGCTTTGTCCGCGACGCCTACGGCGTGCCGCTGCCGGTCGATGATGCCGGGCTGGACACTCTGAAACACCTGCGCCACGAGTCGGGACACATCATCACGGTGGCCCATCAGATCGTACGGGGCTGGCTTGACGAACGGGAGCCGGGCACATCGCATCGTCCGCTGGCGGTGTCAATCACGGTCGGCGATCGCAGCTTCGCCGCCGGCATCCAGGAGCGTCTCATCTGGGCCGGCGCCTTTCATCTCTGGGAAGCCGAACCGACGGTGACCGGATGCTGCGATACGACCATGATGCGCACTGCGCTCGAACGGGCCGCACACAACGACTATTCAGGTCCGTTCGTCAGTCCGACCGATCGCAGTGCGGTGCTGATCGCCGGGACCCATCAGGTGGTGACGGGAATCACACATCTGGCGGTGCAGTACGCCGACCTGCTGATCGCCGCCGGTCGAACCGACGAGGCGTTGCAGATGCTGAACTGGGCCGAGACATTCGAGACAAACACCGAAGCCGGTCCCGTCTTCACCGATCGCATCCGTGAACTGCGGGAGGCGGCCGCCCCCACGGAGGGGTAAGAATCGAAAGCCGTAGGGCGGGTGCTCCCGCCGCGTGCCTTCACGAAACCGACTGAGCGGCGACCACATCCGAATCGCTCAACCGGTTGAATCATGCACCCGCCGCCATGCTACGCCTCCGCGGACACCCCCGCCCCCTCGCGCCGATCCACTTTCCACGCAAACAACATATCCACAAACACAATCGCCGCCCCGGCGATAAACGTCGCCTGGTACCCGAACAATGTCCACGCCACCCCGCCCAGGATCGGCACCACCACCGCGGTGATGTGATTCGCCGTCATCCCGAACGACAGACACCCGGTCAGATCCTCCGCTGTGCAGATCCGTCGCAGATACGACTTGAGCGCAATCGCCGAGCCGTAGAGAATGTTGTCGGCGAGGTAGAGGCCGATCAAGAGCGGCAGGAAACTCACATACGCATACCCGGCAAACACAAAGACCAGTATAAACGAACACCCGACCAACACCGCCCGTTCGCCCAGCCGGTCGCTGATCCGCCCCAGCCAGCGATTGGTGAAGATCGTGACCAGGTTGTTGGCCAGCATGACCATTGAGATAACCGTGATGTCGAGCCCGTGATTCTTCACCAGCAGGAACAACGCGAAGGTGGTGAAGATATGCCGCCGGCAACCGCGTAGAAACGAGAGCGTGTAGTAGAGCCAGTACTTCTTCTTGATCCTGACCTTGCGCTGTTCGGTCGTCCCCCGATTAGGAGGAAGGGCAAACGTCAGGTAGAGACCAACCGCCGTAACCCCCGCACCGATGATGTAGAACGTGACCCGGAAATCCAGAAACAGAGTCAGAAGCAGCACCAGCCCCGCACCCGCCAGCCCGGCCATCGACTCATACGAGTACAACTTCCCCTGCGTCCGGCCGAGTTCACCGGCCTTGGCCAGAACCAGCAACTGCGAAGTGTTATTGGGTTCAAAGTAGTGGAAGCCGAACGACATGATCAGCGTCGCCACCATCAGGAAGAGGATGGTGGACGACGCCCCGCACAAGAGCAGCCCGATCCCCAGCGCCACGATCGAGAGAGCGGCGATCCGCGATTCGGTCAGACGCAGCGCTAAGGCTCCCGCCCCGAACGCGAGCAAGCCGGGAATCTCCCGCACCGCCTGAATCAACCCAACATCGGTCGGCGACGCCGACAGCACCTCGACCGCGAAGTTGTTGAACATCACCCGCCACGAGTAGAACCCGATCCAGATGACAACCGATGAAAGAGTGATGGTGAAGACCGAGACTTTGCGGATACCGAGGGCCATAGCACAAGATACCGCGCCGCGCGGTTCGGGAATAACAGGAAATCAGCCATCGCATCCATGCACCCACCGCCTCGCTCCCGATGCGGCCTGTAGGGGCGCGGTCTCCGCGCCCGTCCCCTTACCTGTCATTCGCGTCCCGCGAATGACATTTTCTCCCATTGGGAGAGGATGCTATAACCATGACCACTGGGACTTCCGGCTCCCTCTCCCATGGGTCGAAGATCCTCCCGATCCCGTCCCGGTCTCGGGACGGGGCGCGATAGCGGGAGAGAGGGTCGGTCGAAAGACCCCGTTCTCGAACAGATCGAGGGGTGAGGGGGACGCGATGACGACCGCTAAACGGCCTCATACCCGCTTGGAAAACCCCAACTTACCGATATATTGATAATGTGAAACACCGGTTCACCACAGCCTGCCTGACGGCGGTCGGCGTGCTCTGGCTTCTCGCAGGGCATGCCGCCAAGGGACCGGAATCTGTCCGGGAAGGGGCGACCATCTCTGAGTTCGGGCACCACGATGTCATTCCAGAGTGGGCGACGCGACTGAGTGCTCCATACGTGAGAGTGGCATCACAATTGCCCTTGGTGGGAACGGTTCCGGGGTTGGAATGCCCCCCCAGTATCAACTTCTTTGTTACTCTGGAGTATATCGCGCCACATTTCAATGCTGGGCGCGGTTTGACTGAGATCTACGTTGCAGACGCATCTATACCAGGCGTGGTTCGCCATGATCTTGATACGTTGCTGAACCACTCGCAGGAAGCGATACCTGTGAATGTGGGTTTGGTTTGGATCGCCGAGGACTTGGATTGTGACGGTGAGATTGAATTGGTGGCGCAGGATGGTGACCAACTTGGCATCTACTCGGGACCTGCTTGGACGTTACGGGCGCAGTTCATTTGGCCGGGTATGAATGTGGTGATGCACCCGACCCTCGTTGATCTGGACGGTGACCGATTCCCGGAGATCTGTGCGGTACCGCACTCCTTGGGAGGTACGGCGCGAGCGGTCATCATCGACTATGATTCGAGCACCGGAGACTTCGTGAAGCTGGCTGACATCGCTGCCCCCAATGGTGCCGCCGGCCAGCCTGCCGTCGGCGACTTTGACGAGGACGGACGAATGGAGTTCATCTGGGGCAACAATGATTACGGTTACGAGCTGTTTGAATGGCAGGCTCCGAGTCTCGTCTATATCGGATTTGTTGGTGACACTCTCGACGTTAACTGCTTTGCTGCGGTCGCATGTCGACCTAAGCCCGGGGGTGTGCTCCACGCCCTTCTCGGTTACTCGGGGACTGACCAGCCGTGGAGCTTCGCGTATTACCTTCTCGAGCCGACCGGAGACAACGCGTTCACGAAGATCCACGTGTTCCAGGAATCCACTGGCCTCATGGGAGAGCATCCGTGCTGGGCGGCTGATGTGGACTGTGACGGCCTCGACGAGATGGTGATGGGGTTTGCTCCCAACTTTCGAGTCTGGGAGTGGGTGGAGGAACACTCGGACTTCGTTGAATCCTGCACATGGGATGTCTACGTCTATGGATCACTCTCGAACTGGTACACTCTGGATCTGAACCGAGACTCCCTGCCGGAATGGGGAGCTGTGTCACACCTTCGCTGGTTCTATGCCTTTCCCCATCCCGAATGTGTCTACTGCGACAGTACGGGCCATTGTCCGGTCAACGACCCCTGCTTCTGTGCGTGCCCGGCCGATCCTGTCTGCGATGGGGTCACGAACGTCTTGGATGTCATCACGGCGGTTGATGTGGCATTCCGTGGTGCCCAGCCCCCGCATGACTCTTTCGAACAGTGTCCCTACGCACTCACCGACGTGACCTGCAACGGTTTCACGGATGTTCTCGACGTCGTGCATCTGGTGAACGTGGCATTTCGTAGCGGCGACCCAGCCATCGAATTCTGTGAACCCTGTGTGCCTTAGGCGTACCCGCACCCTGAAACTCGTATTCGCTGCCAACTCGTCACCCTCGCGAAAGCGGGGGGGTGGATTCACATTTGAAGTGCAACACTTGGTCCCAAAAGACTTCGATCGGGGTTTGGAAGTCCAGGCATTTCCGCGGTGTGTTGTTGTTGGCCCGGAAGATATCCAAGAGGTGTCTGTCGGAGAAATCGGCCAAGTCGGTCTTGCGAGGCAGATGACGGCGCATACGGCCGATGGCATTCTCGATGCCGCCCTTCTGCCATGGAGCGTGGGTGTCACAGAAGAAGGTTTGGATATCAAGTGCGTGGAGATCGTAATGGCAGGCGAACTCGGTGCCGTTGTCGAAGGTGATCGTCCGGCGCCAAGGGGGTGGGAGCGGTGCCAGCATCCGGGCCATCACCTGGGCGACGGGTGCGGCAGCCTTGCTGGGCAGGCGGGCGGCGAGCAGCAGGCGGGACTGGCGCTCGTGCAGCATGAGAACGATGTGGCCGTAGGTCTTAAAGAGCATGAGATCGGCCTCCCAGTGTCCTGGAGTTCGGCGATCATCGGCGTCCTCGGGACGTTCACTGAGGGGGCGGCGGTGGGCCATCAGCAGAGCGGGACTTCCGCCTTTGCGACCACGCCAGCCGCGTTTGGACTTGCCACGCGGCAGGTAGTGGCGCCAGGTGTAGTCCTTGGTGCGCACGATCTGCGCTTGGATGAAGCGGTAGATGGTCTCATACGAGATCACCCGTGCACCGGTGTCTCGGGCGAGACGTCCGGCGACCTGCTCGGGAGACCAACCGCGTTTCAGTCCCGACAGAACCGTCCGACGCAATGCGCTGTCCCGATCCAACCTGGAGCCGGTCCAGCGGCGGGCCCGGCTCTGCTGGTCGGCATAAACCGCTCGGTAAGCGCCGTTCTGACCGCGGTTGCGCTTCAGTTCGCGAGCAATCGTTGATGGCTCGCGATCCAGAGCTGCCGCGATTTGCCGGAGCGAGCACCCTTCGGCACGTAAGCGGGCAATCTCACACCGCTCTTCAATGGAGATCTGATGGTATTTCTGTCCCATGGCAACACCTTGATAAGGTGTTGCACTTCGTTTGTGAACTTAGGGGGTCCAGGGCGCGCGACAATTGATTGCTGGATTCCCGCTTTCGCGGGAATGACGCCAAGAGGGCGAAGAATGCGTGCTTGTCAGCTGGTAGGGAAGAAGAAAGAACCCCTCACCCCGCCCGCCAGAGACGGGCGGGATAGAGGATGACCTGGTGCGTATCGTCAGTACTGCCTACAACCGCACCAGAAAACTCAACCACCACTGATTGATCCGGAAATCCTTCTCGGTTTCCGGTTCGACCAGGAAACGCACAATGAAATCGGGCGAAACCGTGACCTCGACACTCCCCAGCACCGCGGTGTAATCCTCGGTGATCTTCTCCTGCGGCTGTGTGTCCCGTTGCGGCGCGATGACCTCGTCGTCGATCACGCCGTCATCCGTCTCGACCCGGCGGTCCCAGGAGGTGACCGTCACATCGTCGACTTTCCAGCGTTCGAGAATCCGGTTGACCCCGACGGTGAAGGCGAAATGCCGGTTCACCTCGTGCTGCAGCATGACCGGAATCTGAATCGTCCAGTACGCGATCCGGTTATGCCAGTCGATCACCTTCTCTTCTTCGAGACGATAGTAACGCCTCTCGCTGCCGGTCGAGTAATAGTCCGACAAACGGTCGGCGACCACCGGCTCGGATGTACACAGGTCGGTCTCGGAACCGAAGAAGTAGAAACCGACGTGCGTCCGGCTCTTTTCGGTCAGTTCCCACTTGAGGTTCAACATACCCTGGTGCGTCGTCTCCTCACGCGTCCCCTTCCCGCAGCGATCGTCGATAACGCGCGCGTTGCCGCGGGAGTTGTAGACACGTATGAATCCGCCGTCATCCCACTCGTGATGCCACCGATAGTACGACGTATCCCGAATACGCGCCCCGTTGTGGAGGTCGAGATCGCTCTGCGCGTATCGGTAATACGCGGAGATCCGCTTTTCCCGCGACAATTCGTGTTCGAAACTCACCCGCCCGTAGGTCGTGCCGCCCTCGCGGTTCCAGCGTTTCTCCGTGTACGATGTATAGTCGCTGTACGACCAGCTGTCGTCGACCAGGGAATCGTTGTAAAGATAATGCGACACGTTGACCGCCAGTTCCTCCTGATCGGCCTCACCGCACAGGTGCCCGACCTTGAGCCCCGCGGTCAGATCGCGCGTCAACTCGATCCGCACGCCCGCGTTGATATCGAAGTGATCGTACTCCTGGTCGCGCGCCCGCTCGTTGTAATACTCGTACTCGCGGTTTTCGACGGCGGTGTAGTCATCGGACTGGAGATTGATATAGCTCCCGTCGCGCGAATGACTTGCCCCGTTGATCCCGATCCCGACATCGACATCGTGCGACAACGGCAACCCCGCGAACACCGAGTACAGATGCGCCTCGGTGGTCAGCTCATCCTCGCCGTAATACCGATCCTCAACCGGCAGTTGCCCGTCGCCGCCGATGTAGTCGCCCCACGGATCGTAGCCGTAACGCGAATAGTAGATCCACGACGGCGGCGTGTAGTACGGCTCCTCCTGGTAGATGATCTGATACGTCCCGCCGATGAAGAGCTTCTCGAACGACTCCCGGAACGGATACGCCAGCAGCCCGAATGAAAACGTCGGCTCGGGCTCCTGCCGGGTCACACGGTAGTAACGCGGGTCGGGCGCGATCAGCGGGCCGTCATAGACAAAACCATAATACTGATCGATGACCGGCGGCTCAGTCCGGTCGCCGCGGAAATCGAAGTAGAGCAGGCCGGCTCCCTTCTTGATCCGCGGTAGATTGGCCGGGTTGAGCTGGAGATCCAGGAACGGATCGTCGATCAACCCCACCGCCACGTCGCGGAAACGATAAAGGCCGTAGGTGTTCAGAAAATGGCTCTGGAAGTGCAGGGCCGAGGTCTCGAACCCCTGCTCGGTCGCACGCTCGCCCGAGTAGTACTGGGCGTACGCCACCCCCGGCAACAGCAGAAGAACGAAGATGATCAGAAACCGTCGCATCCCGGATTCCTCCTCTCCACATGATTGGCTGCGGATACCCCCCTGAAGATATCGGCCTCAGTTCGGTCGTACAGACGTAGTTACCCACAAGCCGGGAGATTATTCCCCCTGACGGACTGCTGAGTTGGGGTGGCGCCGTAAGATGTGTCTTAATAATGACATAGGCGGGCGGGCATCCCGCCGGAGGCGCTACGGAGTCTGCGGGACCTGTCGGCCTTCAAGGTGCTGGACCGTCTCCTCCTTGAGGAGCACCCAGAGCGCGTAGATCCCCAGAGCGGTCCCGATCGGGAACTCGATCAAGTTCACCGCGGCAATGATCAAAGTCAGGATCCGCGCCCAACTCTTACGCTGAAGAAGTCCCCACCCGGCCAGGATCGCCGGCAGCTCGGTGATCGCGATCAGCCCCGCGATTCCGATCCCGAAGCCAGTGGTCAGAAAAGCCAGCCCCGTGTCGCCGACAAACGCCGCGCCAATCCCGAAAACGGCGAGGATTATCACAATCGCGATCGCCCCCAGGATGCCGTAGGCGATCATCAACCCCGCCAAAATCTTTGCGTGCTTCTCGGCATTCATGACGCCACCTCTCCGGTTTCGCTCACTCGGCACAAAGAGCGCCGCACCGGAATGCCCGTTAAGCCTGATCACGCCACTCCGTGCCCCGGATTCATGCTACGGGATAGGGGCGGATTTGATGCGTTGTTTCGTGTCCCCGGGCAGACTATACTTGCTTGTCCCGTGCACCGCTGCACGGGTAGCCGTCCCTTACGACGACTCGATATTCCATTCTCATTTACAGGAGGTAGCACATGCGTAAGGTAACATCACGGGCTGTGCTGGTGACATGTCTCGTTCTTATCGCGGCAGTCGCCGCGACGGCCGACGAGGGCATGTGGCCGCTGTACTCACTCGACAAGCTCGACTTCCCCGCCCTGAGGGCGAGGGGGCTCGAACTGGGAGCGGCTGAGATCTTTAACGAAAAAGACGGGGGGATCGCCGCGGCGATCTGCCAGGTCGGCGGCGGGACCGGATCGTTCGTCTCGCCCGACGGGCTCATCCTGACCAACCACCACGTTGCCTTCGGCGCGGTTCAGAAACAAAGCACCGTCGATGACAACTTCCTGCGCAACGGTTTCCGGGCGGCAACCCGGGCCGAGGAAATCCCCGCGATCGGTTACAACTGCTACATCACCCGCTCGTTTACCGACGTCACCGACAAGGTGCGCAAAGCGGCCAAGAAGGGGATGAGCAACCTCGAACGCTACGAGGCGATGGAGAAGAAGAAAAAGGCGATCGTCACGGACGCCGAGAAGAAGGGCGACGTCCGCTGCCACGTGGTCTCGGCCTTCGGCGGTCTGCAATACTACCTGGTTACCAACTTCCGTATTCAGGACGTGCGTATCGTCTACTGCCCGCCGCAATCAATCGGCGAGTTCGGCGGTGATATCGACAACTGGATGTGGCCGCGCCATACGGGCGACTTCTCATTCCTGCGCGCCTATGTCGCGCCCGACGGCTCGTCGGCCGAATACGCCGAGGAGAATGTGCCTTTCAAACCGGCCCGCTTTCTGCCGATCTCCGCCGGCCCCCTCAATGAGGGCGACTTCGCGGTGATCATCGGATATCCCGGACACACCATGCGCTACCGCAGTTCATACTCGGTCAACGAAAACGTGAACTACAACTATCCGCATACGGTGAAGTCGATGACCGAGGTTCTGGACATCATGGACGCGTCTGCCGCGGCCGATCCCGAAGCGGCGATCAAACTCGCCGGGACCAGCAAGGGGATCAACAACTACCTCAAGAACACGCTGGGCATGTTGCGCGGGTTGAGAAAATCGCACCTGCTCGATACGAAGCGCGCGCAGGAGGCGGAGTTGGCGGCGTTTCTCGCATCCGACCCGAAGCTGGCCAAAGAATACGGCGATGTCCTGCCCGGTCTGGAAAGCCAGTATGCCGATCTGGCAACCTACCGCGATCAGGAGGACGTCTACGGGACCTTCTCGTGGTTGTGCCGCTACTACGGCATGGCGCAACGGCTCTACCGCTGGAGCATCGAGAAGACCAAGAAGGACATCGACCGCCGCCCCGGATACATGGAACGCGACGTGGAGAACATGAAGCGCGGCATGCGGGAGGCCCAGTACACGCTCGAACCGATCACCGACCAGAAACTGATGGAGTACGCGGTCCTGAATGCGCTGCGCCTGCCGGAGGGCCAACGCATCGACGTTCTGGACACGCGCTTCGGGCTGGATATCGGCACCGACACCGCCGGCGCGATTCAGCGCGTTGCGGCCGGTATGTACGCCCGTTCACGGGTCGGCAATGAAGACGAACGCATGCGCATGTTCGACATGTCGACCAAAGAACTGCTCGCCCTCGACGATCCGTTCATCAACCTCGCCCACGATCTCACACCCCTGGCCGACCTGCAACGCGACCGCGACCGGAGCTTCTCCGGGGCGGTGGAAAAGCTGCGCCCGCGTTTGATCGAAGCCTACGCCAAGTGGCAGACCGAGGCGTTCTATCCCGACGCCAACGGGACCATTCGCTTCAGTTACGGTGAGGTGAAGGGGTACCGGCCCGGCGACGCGATCACCTACAATTACATGACCACCCTCTCCGGAGTGGTGGAGAAGGAATCCGGCGAGGACCCGTTCGCCAATCCGGCGCCGCTGCTGGCCGCCTACGATGCCGGCGATTTCGGCCGGTATGTCGATCAGGGCGTCCATGATGTGCCGGTCAATTTCCTGACGACCAACGACATCACCGGGGGGAACTCGGGCAGCCCGGTGCTCGACGGCAAGGGCACCGTGATCGGCCTGACCTTCGACGGGAACTGGGAAAGCATCGCCGCCGACTATCAGTTCGATCCACCGTTGACACGCGCGATCAATGTCGATACGCGCTACATTCTCTTCGTCCTCGATAAGGTCTACGGGGCGCAGAGCCTGCTCGACGAACTGACGATTCAGTAGAGGTCACTCGGCATCGGGTCCGAGCCCAACGGGGTTCGGACCCGGTACCTCACACGGAGATCTGTGATGCCCTATGGTGCCTCAGCAGCAGGCGCCGCGGCAGCGATTGCGCGGGCGATCAAGGCCTCGGGCGCGATCGTCAAGCTGGAACCGCGCGACTTCCTGACCATCCTCGGCCGCGCCCGGACCCCAGTCGTCGTCAGCGCAAAGGGTGGGTTCTTTGGCCGCAAACACCGTTATCTGACCAGCTACAAAGGACTGTTCTTCTTCGCCGAGACGAGCGAACCGCTCGCCCTGCCCGGCGACATCGAACTGATTGTATCGAAGAAGATCTGGATTCCGGGCTGATGCGCAGCACGACCGGCGCTCGCTTGCGCCCCCGTGTAATCGGTCGGCTCAGGATGGAGGGGAGGCTGGTCCGGAAGCGCGGACGGTTGTCGGGTCTCAGTTCTTGCCTATCGTCCAGCCATGACAATCAATTCGCGGCATGCGGCCTTGATGCCGGTCGGATTCAGTTGTCGATCAGCAATTCACCGATTACCGACGCATCGCTCCGCATCGCTGATGCCGCCAACAAAAAACCCCGGCCGGACAGAGCCGGCCGGGGTCAGTGTGTCAAGGTTACCGGGATCAGGCTTTGCGTACGTTGGAAGCCTGCGGTCCCTTCGGGCCCTGGACGATCTCGAACTGTACCGTATCGCCCTCAGCCAGGGAACGGTGTCCATCGCCTTCGATCGCGGTGTAGTGAACGAATACATCGTCACCGTCCGGACGAACGATAAAACCGAATCCCTTGCTGTCGCTGAACCACTTGACGGTTCCTTCTGGCATGAAACTTACCTCTTTTGTTCTGAGGCGAAACGGCGCCTCACATCCGATGGTCGTTATGACCTTTGAAACAGGTCGATCTTTTCTTGGATTTTGCCAGGAGGTGATACCGTGCGGTGATTCCTCGAAAAGCCTACTGTTTCTTCCTCCACCAGGATTGTCGGCACGTGACCGGTGGAAGTCAAGCACCTTTGTTAACGTTTCTTACGGGGAAAGGTTTCCTTTCCCTGGAGAATTTTCACCGGTCCCCGACCCCGGTCTACACCGGGGTGACGGGTCGCCGTCGCGGCCGCACACTTGCTACTCCGGCGTGTATGTCACCGTCGCAAACGTGCTCCCGTCGTAGGCGATCACCGTCAGCACGATCGGATCGTACTGTCCGTAAAAGAGAAAATACAGATC
>DATKYL010000231.1:0-3670 GCA_035528515.1 Acidobacteriota bacterium
TGACCTGGCTGCGGTGAGACGGTACACGCGGTATGTCGTTGAGCCGCAGGTGAAGGCGGGTCCCGGACATGTCGCCGGGGCGACGGCCAACGGCGTGATCGCCTCGATCCGGGCGACCCTACAATATCTCTACAAGACCGAATCCCCGGCCGGGCGGCATGTGGCGGTACAGGGACTGGGGGCGATCGGCGAACGGGTCGCCGACTGGTTGTGGTCGTCGGGGGCGGAGTTGACACTGGCCGAGGTTGACGCCAAAAAGCTGCGCCATTGGCGCAACCGGCCGCGCGTGAAGATCACGACACCGGAGCGGATCATCGGCACCTCCTGTGATCTGCTCAGTCCGAATGCGCTGGGCGGGATTATTTCATCCCAGACCAAGCTGAACTGCCGGGCGGTGGTCGGTGCGGCGAACAATCCGTTGACCGATGACGCGGCGGCAGTGGCACTGCATCGTTGCGGGATACTCTTCGCGCCCGACTTCCTGGTCAATTCAGGCGGACTGATTGAGGGGGCGGGGCGGAATCTCGGATTCGCGGGCGATACCGCGGCGATGATCGAACGGATCGGCAAGACGTTGATCACAATCTATCGGCGGGCGGCGCGCGAGAAGAAGCCGCCGTATGTGGTGGCACTGGCGATGGCCGACGCGCGGCTCAAGTCAGGGAAGTTGCCGTCGAAGTTCACGATGCGGATGGGGTGAGGTGGCAACGCGGAAGTGGTCGCGCCCAGAAACCCGGACCAGGCGTCCGGGCCACCCGTTCACGGCTCAGGAGGTGACCTGTGAAGGTGCGGGTCGTCACGACGGTTCTGATTCTGGCGCTGGGCGGGGTTGTCGGCAGTGCTGCGCAGGTCAGCGGGCAGGCCGCACCCTCGTCTGATATCGAATCCCAGATTCTCTGGCAGTTTGATACCGGCGGGTGAGTGTACACGACCCCTGCGGTCGCGGGGGACGTCGTCTATGTCGGTTCGTGTGCGGGGACTTTCTGGGCGTTTGATACCCAGACGGGCGAGGTGCTCTGGACCTACGACATTCGCGACGCGTGGGGCACACGAGTCAACTTCCACGGAAATCCCCTCATCACCGATAGTCTGATTATCACCGGCTGCGACGGTTCCGGTGGCGGGCATATCTTCGGTTTCGCTGGCGCAACCGGCGATGTGCTCTGGCACCATAGTGACGAGCGCGGTTTCCCGTGCGATCTGGCGGGGTGGGGGTCGAACGTTTACGCCGTCACGATCAGCGATGTGCTCACCTGTTATGACGTGAACAGCGGTGAGGTGCGGTGGACATTCACCGGCGGCCCGGTGCGGGACAGCGCCCGCTGGAGCGGGTCGCCTGTTATCGCCGGGCGGAGGATCTTCTTCGGGCCGCGGGATGGGTTTGTGTACGCGCTGGATGTTGATTCCGGGAACGTGATCTGGGAACGCGAGATGCCCGCGCCGGTGACGACGTCGATTGTCGTCGATGCGAGCGCTCTAATGCTCGGTACGAAGGACGGGACGATGCATCGTCTCGATCAGGGTACCGGAGAGATTCTCGCCGAGATTGCGCTGGGGGCGCGGCCCCGTTGGAGGCCGTTGTTAGTAGACCACACCCTCATGGTGCTGGTCGCCGGCGAACGGGAGATCGTCGCGGTTGACGATTCCCTTAGCGGCGTCCTCTGGCGCAGGCAGTTTGATCATCAGGTGATGTCGGACCGGCCCTATTTGTGGGAGGGGCAGGTCTTAGTCGGGGATTCGGCGGGTACGCTGTGGTCCTTGTCGCCGGAAGACGGGTCAGTCGCTTGGACGGTCAAGCTGGAGGGGGCGTTGCGCGGGATTGGGAGTGCGGATAGTGCGATCATTGTGGGGACATTGGGTGGGATGGTGTATGCGGTGCGGGTGCGGTGACCGGGGATTTCCTCGTGCGCGTGGCGGTCAGGATCACTATCTTCAGGGCGCAATAGTGATCCAGGTATATAGGGCGCGGGTGGGATACAGATGCGCATGAGGAATACGGTCGATGGAGGTCTTGCGACGCTCGTCCTGTCGATGGCCGTGCTTCTCGCGGGCTGCTGCTCAGAGGAGGGTGGGCCGGAAACGGAATGCCTGACGATCGATACCGGGCCGGTCACGACCATCATCCGCGATTATCAGTATGACCGGTTCCGTTTTTTCGACCTGGGCCTCATGGGCGACACCAACGTGCTGGCGCCGGGCGACACGATCACGAAGTTCCTCCTCTACGGGAGCACGGACGGCGATGGGGTAGGATATCGGTATGCGCGTGCCCACATCAACTGGCTTGATCGGAAAGGAGTGCCTCTGATTGAGGGGCAGTTCTATCGCGCATACCCCGACGACCTGCTGCACTGGGAACTCTTCCACGGGAAGCACTATCTCTTCTCCCGCTATCGTTGGTCACCGACTTACAGTCCCGCCCTCGCGTATTGCATGGTCTACCGTCATGCGAACGGGGAGATCGACACGGTCGGGTCCTTCGCGACCTACACCGGGGATACAATCGACCTGCAACTCTTGAGGCTGCCTGATCCCAGCCCCAGCGCCCCCCTCTGGAATACCGAGTGGAAGAACGTGTATGACCTGGGAATGCGCGGGATCAACTACGACAAGTTGGATCTGAGAATCTACAAAGGTCCCGAGGGAGACGAGGAGAACCCGGCAAACCTCGATCACCAGAGCTACAGGCCGTACCTGCAGTTGCTTGGACTTGACCAGACAGATACCGCAGGGAATGGTTCGCCCGACGGCAAGATCGACAACAATGAGGCAATCCTCGACCGCGAGTTCGGCCTGGTGATCTTTCCCGACCGGTTTCCGTTTGCCGATTCGAGTCTGCATGAACCTGTCCCGGGGATCTATTCCGCCGAAACGGACGAGGAGCGGCGGGCAGCATCGAAGTACTATCTGAAGGTCACAACTGAGCGGCGGAGCAGACAGTTTCTTCTCGGGCGGGTCAACATTACAGAGGGCTCTGAAGTTGTTACGCTGGACGGTGTTCAATTGACCCGTGGCGTCGACTATGACATCGACTACGATCTCGGCTGGGTCAATTTCAACCGGGACGATGTCCTCGATCCGGACGTGAGCCTGGTCATCTGCTATGAGTATGGGAGGTGTTGCCCGGAGTGATGCGGCGGCTGCATGAATTCACCGGTCTCGTGATTCGGAGAGGGTCGCGGGTCGATCCGCTAATCCGGATCATACGAGGGGAACACAGGCCCAACGAGTTCAGCCGATCGTGACCTTCCATCTGCCGTCTTCGAGAACGGGCGGCTCCGAGTCGACTTTGGTGGTCTCATGCTTGAGATGCAGTTCAAGCCGTACAGTCGCACCTTCTCCCTGGGTTTTCTCACTGAGGATTTCGATCATCTGAATCGTCCCGTTCTTTGTGGCCTTATCCCACAGACCTTTCCTGCCCTCGGCCAGTGCAATGACTCCGCTTTCGAGCGCGTTCAGGACTTCCCGGGACAAGTGTGTTTCTGCTTCGGAGTATTCTCGGTCGTCAGCAGCAAGGCAGCATGCTCTGACCACTTCACTGGGCGACTCACGGCCTCCTAGCCAACACGCCAAAGAGAGTAGAAACCCCTGACCACGTTGATCTTACCCTTCCGCACTATCACATAACCTCCTCCTATGCCGACAGGGCCCCCACCTCAACAGTCGGACG
>DATKYL010000232.1:0-6378 GCA_035528515.1 Acidobacteriota bacterium
GTACCGCACGTCCCGACGACTGACCGGCGACTTCGAATCCACCGAACGAGGTGATCACGTGAACAAGGCGAAGGGGCACATACTGACGGGAGCCTTGGTTCTGGGTGTGATTTTACTCGGCGCACAGACCGGGTTCACACAGGTGGCCGGGCGGGTCGCCGCGAGCGGGGGAGGAGCGGTCGCCAGCGCCACTGTCCAGGTCTGGGATACCTATCCCGGGGGGACGCTTCTCGGTGCGGCGACGACAAACGGCGCGGGTGAATTCGCGCTTCTGCCGACGGGCAAGTTGCAGATCGATCTGCGAGTGATCAAGAACGGTTACTACCCCACGATCGTGCGGGCACTGCCGGAAGCGATAACGAATACGCTTATGGAATTGGCCGCGGCACCACCGACGCCGGT
Organism: Acidobacteriota bacterium; assembly: GCA_035528515.1. Classification (GTDB taxonomy): domain Bacteria; phylum Zixibacteria; class MSB-5A5; order WJJR01; family WJJR01; genus DATKYL01. Next base: position 403 of record DATKYL010000232.1, read on the forward strand.
GGGTATGCCGTGGTTTCAAGATGCCTGGGGCCTTCCTCCCACACTGGATGGTGCCTCAGTCCGGACGGGGGATTATATTACGGCGGCCGATCCGGATGGTTTTGTCTGCGGTCTGCTTCCGTGGACCGGCGGGGATTACTACCTGTTCCACATCTATGGAGATGATCCCCTCACCCCTGAAGACGAAGGTGCAAGGTCCAACGAGGAAATCACATTCGCGATTAACGGAATCCCCGCGGTAGGAAGTACCGATCCTTTCCTGTGGGCGGACCGGGGCAGCACGGAGAACAACTTGTCCGTGCTGTTTGCGACCATCCCGGGTGCGACGGTCACGGGCTTCCTGGACAAGGACGGCAAGGCGGGCTCCTCGGCGTATGTCATCTTCACCTTGACCAATACCGGCGGGACGACAGAGACGTTCACTGTCTCCGCTCAGAACGATCAGGGCTGGACGATGGTGATTACGCCGACCAAGAGCGAGAGCGTGCCGCTCAACTCCGGCGCAAGCTCGGCAATCGTGGTTGAAGTCCAGATTCCCCCGGGTACGCCGGATCAGATCGTCGAAGTGCGGCTGATGGCGGTGGCGGACTCGTACGGTTCCGCCAACTCGGGCGCCTTCACCAACCTGAATGTGACGACCATCTCCGATATCTGGGACGGCCAGGGCGGCCACCTGTTGCCGAGCGGGTTCGGACTGGCGCAGAACTACCCCAATCCGTTCAACCCCTCGACCTTGATCTCCTTTAATCTCGAGTACGCGGGTCAGGTGCAGCTCGAGGTGGTCAATCTCCTCGGACAGAGGGTGCGGACGCTGGTCAACGGGTATCGCCCGGCGGGCGTCAACTCGGAGATCTGGGACGGCCGCGACCAGAACGGGATCACGGTATCAAGCGGGATTTACTTCTATCGCCTGGCCCAGGACGGCCTGTCGCAGACCCGCAAAATGGTCCTCCTGAAGTAGGCTTCACTCCCCCGGACCTTTCGATAACCCCCTGTCCCACAGGGGGTTTTTCTTTGGCGGATATCCAGCTAAACGGCTTTTCCCGCAAGCGGGCGGCTCATATCTTGATACCGCTCCGGCAGCGAGCTGGTCCGGAACCGATCGGCGGTTCCACACGCTCGCAGTTCGGTAACCGATGGCAGAGGAGGTCAGTTGATGAGGCGATCAGGAGAGATCCGTTTGGGTGCGCTGGTGACGGCGGTGCTGCTGGCGATTGCGCTCGGCGTGTCCGCTCATGCCGACGTGACGATCGTGCAGACAAGCACCAGTTCGGGAATGGGTGGTTTTCTCGATTCGGAGACCCAGACCGAGACCATGATCAAGGGCGACCGGCAGTGCGTGAACACCGAGATGAAAAGCAAGCTGATGGGGATGTTCGGGGGCGGCAGCAAACCTGTCCAGACGACGACGATCACGTGCATCGATAAGGGTGTCGTCTGGGACGTCATGCACGACTCCAAGTCGTACACCGAGACACCGATCACACGGATGCGCGACATGATGGGCGGCTATGCCGGCATGGGCGACGAAGGCGACGAGCAGGGACTTGGCAATGACGACGTCAAGATGTCCCCACCGAAGTTCAGCGTGGAGACGACCGGCAAGAAGGAGACGATCGCCGGCTACGCCTGTGAACAGAGGATTCTGCACATGGAGATGGAGGGCGAGAAGGTCGAGACCGGGGAGAAGGTCAAGCTCTTCGCCACCGTGGATGTGATGCTGGCGAAAGACGTCCCCGGTTTCGAGGAGCAGAAGGCCTTCAATGCCAAGTATGCCAAGGCGGCGGGGCTGGACGAGATGAGCGAGTCGATGTTCGGCGCATTGACCGAGTTCGGCGTCGATCCTGACCTTGTCGCCGAAGAAACCGGCAAGCTCGAGGGCTTCCCCATGCGGGTCACGATGACGATGCGCGGGGAAGGGGATCTCATGACACCCTCGCGCGGTGAGGGCGAGGAACCGCAGGATGCGCGAACCCAGGAGATGCTTAAGAAGATGGGCGGCCTCTTCGGCGGTGGCGCTGAGAAAGCGGAAGGCGGCGAGACCGCGGCGACCGATGCGCTCTTCTCCATGACGACGGAGGTCACGAAGATCTCCACCGGTGCGATTTCCGACGATCGTTTCGAGCCGCCGGCAGGTTACGACAAGATCAGCGATGACAGCGAGGGACCGGAATAATTCACTGCGGCTCCAGCCACATTGGCTCCCAGGGCATGAGGCGGCGGCGGGGTTCAACCTTGCCGCCGCTTCGCATGTGCCGATATCTTAGGTTCCTGGCGGATGACGCGTCGGACTCACGAACCCTGCCACGGAATGGGGCGTAGAGGGTATCAGGAGAGGACACGGTGCCGTCCGATACGATGAGACGTATTCTCGACGATCACTATGAACTGCTCCAGAGTCTCGGGGAGTCCGACGGGGTCGCCTGGCACTACGCCTGGGACCACCGGGGACAGCGACCGGTCGGCGTCCGTGAAATCTCCCGGGCGCACCTGACCGCGACCGCGGCGGCCGGCCGATTCACGGGTGAGTTGGCGGCGATCGCGGCGCTGGATCATCCCGGCATCATGCCGCTGTATGCCCTGCGCCGGGACCGCGACGGGGCGGCCTTCATCGTCTATCCCTTTATCGACGGGCTCGATCTGGCGACTATGCTGGATCGCCTCTCACGTCTGGAGAAGAGCCTGCCCGAGCGGTTGGCCCTGCATCTGTACCGCCAAGTCATCTCGGCCCTTGACTACGCTCACCGTGTCGGGGGCGGAGATTCGGGGCATCCCCTCGCGCACACTGCCCTTCGGCCGCCATGGGTTCTCGTCGGCGTGCAGGGAGCGGTGAAGCTGACCGGATTCGTCGAGACACGTCTTCTGGCGGATGTTTCGGCGCCACAGGCGGGCAGCCGCCCCGCGGCCGATCTCGCCGCCGCGGCGTGGATGCTCTATGAAATGCTGACGGGCCTCGCTTCTCCGTTGGGCGACGGGCGTGCGTCGCACGGCGCGGTTGCGTTCCTCGACGCTGCCGGAATGGCAGCGCTGAAGCGGGTGCGTTGTTCCTCAGCGGTGCGGCAGCTTCTCGGCACGGCGTTGTCTCCGCAGACTGCGCTACGCTACCCGTCGGCAGCGAGTATCCTCGAAGATGTCCGGCGTCTCTTTCCGGCAGCCGGTCAGGAACCGATGCGGTCAGATCTGGCGGTCGTCGTGCAGGGCCTGCTGACAGACGAGGAAGCCGAGTCCCGGAGACGCATGGCGACCTTGCGCGGTTCGCGGAGTGCGACGACACGCGGGGTCGCGGTCGAAACCTCCAACGTGCTGGAGGCGCTCGACTGGAGCGTGTCGATCGACGACGAATCTCGATCCGATGAGCCGATCGACGAGACCGCCGACGTGGGAAAGGCGCGGCCCGACCGGCGGGAAGGGGCCTCACGGACAGCTCAATTGGAGGCACTTCTTGCCGCGGGCGATCCGATGCCTTCGGAGGGTCATCCCCCACGCCGGGCGAGGACGCGCCGTGTCTTGTCTTACGCGTTGCCGCTCGTGGTGCTGGCCGCGATCATCGGGATTGTGTCGGTGTGGTGGCAGGGTGTGCGTCCGCCCGACCGTGAATCCCCGCCCCAGACAGAGACACCGCCGGTCTATGAGCAGGTGTTGCAGACGATCCCAACCGGTGCCCTGGTTTTCATCAATGATTCGGTGGTCGGATCGACGCCGCTCGAGTACAGCGATTTTGATCCAGGCCCGTTGCGGCTACGCTTTGAGTACCCGGGATTTTCGCCGGTGGAGACCGTTCTCGTTGTCCGGACCGAGGGGCCGGTCCCCGAGTTTCCCCCGTTCGTTTTCCGCGGCACCGTGACCTTCTCCTCTGTGCCTCCCGGAGCGCGCCCGATCGTCAACGGACGCCCCCTGCGGGATTTCGAGGCGCTGGCGTACGAGGTCGCCGCATCTGAGACGCTGAGCGTCGGTTTCGACCTCAATGGCGAGCGCTCACCATCGATCGCACTGTTCAATCCGACGGAGGGGCTCATACCGCCGACGGATACGGCTCTTTGGCGCTGGCATCCCGAAAGCGATCAGAGCCCGGCCGAGGTTGTCGGTGTCTTCGCGCGCACCGTGCAACTGCGATCGGAGCCCGCCGGCGCGCTCATCTTCGTTGACGGCGATTCCGTCCCGGTCGGGCAAACCAATACCAGTCTCGATCTGCCCTACGGTGAGCACACCGTTCTTCTTCAGAAACAGCCTTTTCTGGACTATCGCTTTTCCCTCACCGTGGCGGGCGAGACACCCAGCGTCTATGCGCCGGTCCTCAAGCGCACCGTGCGTCTCGGAGCGGTCGATGCGGCTGACCGAGCCGTCGACCTGAAAGCCTCCGTCGACTGGATCCGCCGCGTGGGGCAGTATATCAGGACGCCGGAAGATGGTCTGAGTACGCCTTACTCGCTCCAGCTCGACGGCCGGGAGCACGAGATCCATTTCAGCCGGGAAGGGTATGCGGACACGACTGTCACTTTGCCCGGTGCCGCATCCTCGGTGAAGGTCGCTTTGCGACGGCTCGCGCGCGGTGAACGGCCGCGGGATGGCGCGGGTCTGGGATCCGAGGTCCGCTGGGTGCGTTTCATCGTTCAGGAGGACGGCCGTCGGAATGCGGCCGGAGCGGAAGTGATAGGCATTGAAAAGACCACCGGTGATACTGTACGTTATGGTCCGACCGATGTCTCGGGCCTGGTAGTGGTTCCCGTGCCGATCGGCGACTATGAATGGCAGGCCGTCAAGGACGGGTTTGTCGGCCGAACTGACGGGGAGCGGATCAAGCCCGGAGACAAGACGGAGCGTCTGACGCTACGTCTCGATCCGCGTTGAGATCTGCCCGGTGGTCACCCGATAGGTACCAAGCCGGAGGGCGCATGCCGAAGTTCACCATACTTCGTGAGGGTCAGGTTGTCGATGAAGTCACCCTGGAGGGTGAACGCATCGAGATGGGGTCGGCACACACCTGTCAGCTCTTCGTCGATGATCTTCTCATTGCCCTCAAACAAGCGGTGTTCGTGAAGGAGGAGTCGGAAGACTCCTATCGGGTCGAGCCGTTATCGCGTGTCCCGGCGTTCACGCTTGACGGGCAGCCGGTCGACGGACCGACCCCGGTCTCCGGCGGTGCCACGCTGGCGATCGAGGGGTATGAGATCAGAATCGCGTACGAACCCTCGAAGCCGACGGTTGCACCGAAGCCGCGCGAAGCCGCGCCCGCTGCCCCCAGGATGCCGTCGGCAAGTGAACCCCCTCTCCCGGAGCCACTTCCTGAGCCCCCGCCGCCTCTCGTAGACCTGACGCCACCCGTCCCTGCGACGCCGCCCCGCTCCCCAGTCCCCCCCTCTGTGCCTCACGGTGAGGGGCCGGATCTGGAGAGGACGGTGTTTGTCCGGACGGTGGGCCGGTTGGTTGCAACAGCCGGACCGCTCACCGGGCAGTCGTGGGACCTCAGGGGGGGAGAGACGAAAATCGGGCGCGACACGTCGCAGAACCAGATTGTCATCCGTCTCGACGCCGCCGGCCAGGTCGATACCAGCATTTCCCGTCGCCACGCATCGATCCACGTCGTTGGCGACAGGTTGTTTGTGGAAGACCAGAGCAGCGCGGCGGGAACTTTTGTCAACGGTCAACAGGTGCCACCCGGCCAGAAGGTCGAGATCCGTGGTGGGGACTTGATTGAGGTTCGCTCAGCGCGTGCCAGCACCGTGCTGAGACTCGAACTCGGCCGGCGGGTGGCCGCCCCGCTGCCCCCACCCCTGATTCCACCGCAGCCAGCCTCTCCGCCGCCGCAACCGCTTCCGCCGCTTCCCACATCGGAGCCGCCGGAGTTTGTGAGCGATGAAGGGCAGGGGTTCGATCCGATTCTGTCAGGTTCGCCGGCCGATTATCGTACGCCGCCGGAACGCGACCGTGGGGATGATCGGGAGGCAGTTGATAACAATCCGTTTCTACCCAGAGACG
>DATKYL010000233.1:0-2716 GCA_035528515.1 Acidobacteriota bacterium
TCGGTATCGTTGTGATCAGGCTGGTTCTCCCGTGTTCGCGATGATCGAATTCGTAAGCGCGTCCATTGTCGATTTGGTGAGTGCACGGCTTGTTTGGACTTCGACGATAGCAGGCCCATCTTCATCGAAGCTCGTCCGATAAGCGTTCTCGAATTCCTTCAGTGTCTGCACCCGCTGATGCGGTATACCGCAGAATGCCGCCGCGCGGCTGAAATCCAGCCCGTGGGGCATCGCGATCAGCGGCTCGACGATGTCGCGATGATCGGCGATCGGCAGAAACGAGAAAATCCCGCCGCCGTCGTTGTTGATCAGGACGATCTTCAGCGGCGGACGATGTCGTGCCACGCCGACCAGACCGTTGAGATCGTGCTGGAATGCGATATCACCGATGACCAGTACTACTGGATGCCCGAGCACCGCCGCGGCCCCGCCGGCCGACGACACCAGACCGTCGATCCCGTTGGCGCCGCGGTTGACAAGGATGCGCCGGGCGGTCTGACCGGGCTCAGCGAACATGTCCGCCATGCGAATCGGCAGGCTGTTGGCAAGGTAGATCGCGGCCTCCTCCGGCGCGTTCTCGCAGGCGAAGGCAACACAATCGCCCTCGAAACAGTCAGTCTCTGGCCGACCCGATCGCGCGGAGGATACAATATCGCGCCCCGCCGTATCGACGCGGATCCAGCGGTCGCGATACGACAAATCCGGCGATTTCCCGGGCGGCACCCGCACAAGGAGTTCTCGGCAAACGGTGTGCAGGTCGGACCTGACCGGGTGCGTGACGTTGCCGTATGGGTCGGCCGGATCGACCCCGCGCGCAGCGGCGATGTACTCCAGACCGTCCTGCGCCGCCAGCCATTCATTCAGTGTCTTCGATGTCGGCAGCCCGCCGAGACGCAGCACACAGTCGGGCGCTAACGTGGTGGCCGTTTCGGGGTTGCGCAAATAAAGATCGTAGTGCGCAATCGTCGCGGTCTGAGGTGAATGACGGAAACGGACCTGAGAGGCGATATCCGCGAGGATCGGCGCATCGATTCTCTCAGCGAGAGCAGCGACCTCTGCGGCGAGATCATCATGGTCGTTCTGCGGTCCGACGACAATCAGCGGCCGGGCGGCCTGATGCAGCATGTCGGCGAGGCGATCCCATGTCGCTGCCGAGACGCCGCCGGCCGGGATCGTGCCAGCCGCTGGCCCCGCGGCCTGCGGCAGGGACTCTGTGATCTCGGAGACGATATCGGCGACCGCCTCCGGTGCGGGAACGAGAGGTTCATCGAACGGGACATTCAGATGCACCGGGCCGCCGGGAGGGCCTGCGGCGACTGCCACGGCCCGTGAGGCTGCCTCGATCCAGATCCCGAGATCGCCGGACTCTCCCTCTGGCACCGGGAGGTCGTGAAAAAGCAGCGGGTATTGCGCGTACAGATTGACCTGATCAATCGTCTGCGGGGCGCCGCGGCGACGCAGACGCGGCGGACGGTCGGCGCTCAGAACGATCAGCGGTGTCTGTGAATAGCGCGCTTCAATCACGGCGGGGTAGTAGTTCGCTGCCGCGGTACCGGAGGTGCAGATCAGGACAGCGGGTTGGTGCAGGGCTTTACCGATCCCGAGCGCCCAGAAGCCCGCGACCCGTTCATCCGGATGTGTCCAGATACGGGCGTTATGCAACTGCGCCGCCGCCAGCGCCAGCGGCGCCGAGCGGGCACCGGGTGAGACGATGAAGTGCGCGACGCCCGCACGCTCGAGCGTTGCCACGAGCGCGTACGCCCAACGGAGGTTGGCCGCGGCGGTCACTAAGGACGCGTCGCCTGCGCGTTCACGGCGTGCACGAACGCTTGCAGTTTGTCGTCGGTTTCCTGCCATTCGTGTTCCGGAACTGAACCGGCGACGATACCGGCGCCGGCGAAAACGATTACATCAGTATCGCTGACCAGAGCGGACCGGATCGCCACCGCGAACTCGGCGTCCTCGGTACCGACCCAACCGACCGGGGCGGCATACCAGCCCCGCGAGCAAGTTTCTAGGTTGCGTATGAGCGCGAGAGCATCGGCACGCGGCCAACCCCCCACCGCCGGGGTCGGATGGAGTTGGTGCAGAATGTCTCCGACCGTGATTCCGTCGCGCAGGCGGCCTGTGATCGGACAGAACAGATGCTGCAATGTGGCCAGCTGGACGATGCGCGGTTCGGGGACGGTGTCGAGACGGCCACACAGCTTCACCATATCGTGGAGAACCGCCTCCACCACATATGAATGTTCGAGGCGGTCCTTGGCGCTGGCCAGGAGGGCGTCGGCCCGGGTGCGGTCGGAACGTCCATTCTCGCCGCGCCTCGTTGTCCCGGCCATGCAGTCGCTGCGGAGGATCGGGCCGTCACGGCGGAAAAGCCGTTCGGGTGTGGCGCCGACAAACGCCGCATCCGGCGTCCATTGAAAGGCGAAATGGTGGCAACCGGCGTCGGCACGACGAAGAGCTGACACGAGTACACACATGTCGTGGGATCCGGTCCACTCAAAGCACGACTGACGGGCGAGGACGACCTTGTGCAGTTCATCGACCGCAATTCGTTCCAGCGCGGTCCGCACGGTGGCCATCCATGCGTCGCCGTCGCCCGCAGGTGACGGCGGCGTCAGTGCGCACACGCCGGAAGGAAGATTCGCAAAACCGCGCGCGTAGGTTCTGCTGAGGTCCTGCCACGCCTCCCTTACCGATTCACGTGTCGATC
>DATKYL010000234.1:0-6697 GCA_035528515.1 Acidobacteriota bacterium
ATTCCGAAGTCCCTGGGCTTTCGGCTCCCTCTCCAGTTGGGAGAGGGTTGGTCGAAGCCTCCCGATCCTGTCCCGGTCTCGTGACGGGGCGCTCCATCGGAATGGGAGTGAAGGCGAGTGGCGTTGTGACTACCACTCACAGTGGAGACAGATTCTGAGATCGTGTTGTCAGTCGCGAGAACTCAGGGAGTGATCCCCATCCCCACCATTGCCGCGACCAAGCGGGCGGCGAGGAAATCGGAGGCGTGGTGCGGGGGCATGGGGCAGAGTTCGACCACGTCGAAGCCGACGACTTTGCGGGCGGCGAAGACGCGACGCAGGAAAGCGAGGGTCTCATACCACAGGAAGCCACCCGGCTCGGGGGTGCCGACCGAGGGCATGATTGCAGGATCGAAACCGTCGAGATCGAACGTGATGTAGACGTTTTCGGAGAGACCGGCGATCGCGCTTCCGTGCCAGTCGTCGCGGCCGACGCATTGGTCGGCCCAGAAGACCGGCAGGTTCTCCTTCTCGATGCGGGCATGGCATTCGGTCGAAACACTGCGGATGCCGACCGACACCGCCGGGCAGATATCCCGTACCCGGCTCATCACACAGGCGTGGGAGTACGGCGATCCCTGGTAGGTATCGCGCATGTCGGCATGGGCATCGATTTGGAGCACAGAGAGATCGGGGTAACGTTTATGGTGGGCGCGGACGGCGCCGGTGGTGATCGAATGCTCGCCGCCGAGCATGACGCAGTATTTCCCGCGATCCAGATGACGCGCGATCTCTGTTTCGACGGCGTCGACCATCAGGGCCGGCCCTTCCGCGACGCTGTCGACTTCGACGGCGGTGGCGATACCGATGTCCAGGAGGCTCTGTTTGGTGCGGCGGTCGTAGGTTTCGACTTCGCGTGAGGCGGCAATGATTGCGGCGGGGCCGTACTTGGTCCCCGCCCGGTAGGAAGTGGTGGCGTCGTAGGCGACCGGTACGACCACGACGCGCGCGGTGTCATAGGCCGCTTCCTCAGGAGAGAGGCCGAGGAAGTTGTAGCCCCGGGCTTCGGCACCCGGCCCACCTGCTGCTGCCATCATTGAGGAAATCCCAGTCAATGACTACTTGGCCGAGGACGCGGCGGCGCCATACTGAACATCGGCCAGAGTCTTACCGTTTATCGACAGATTGCGTCCCAGCTCGAACCGGGGTTTTTGGCGTTTGGCCGCGATATCGCCGCAGGCCTGCGTAACACCGGTGGCAACAATCGGCAGTGCGATCGTGGCATCGACGTGCACCGACACCATGTGCGCCTTCGGATGGATCTTCCCCCACGACTGCGCTTCTCTGAACGTGCAGCCGGAGAGCCCTCCCCAGTGCGGCGCATCAGCCGTAAACTGGAGTGCGTACTTGTGGCCGCGGTCAAAATGGCCATAGACGACCGACGATTGCTGAATGAAGTTCTTGGGTGTCCCGCCGCCGACATAGATGACCCCGGTCTCGCGGGATTGGTCGAAAATGAGCGCCGTCTCTTCCACGTCGCGAATGAGATCGAGAGTGAAATACACTTTGTTCCGGCTGTTTTCGGAGGCGAGGGCGATACCCAGCGACGAGTCAGCGATGGCCGGACAGAAGATGGGAATGCCCGCCTTGTAGGCGGCCGTGACCATTCCCTCCTCGTGTTCCCCAGCGGAGACGATCTCCCCGAGTTTGTGGATGAACTCGCGGGTCGTGTACTTCTGATCGGGTTGAAAGTGTTCTTTGGACCATGCCAGGATCTGGCTGTCGAGCCAGCGGAATTCAATCTCGTCGCAGTAGGTGTCGTAGACGCGGTCCATACGCTCGTCGCGGAGTTTCACATCGTCCTCGTGAGGAGACCCAATGTAGTGCACACGGCCGAGCGATTCGTAGATATCGTGGAAGAGATTGGCACCGGTGGAAACGAGAACGTCGATATAGCGATTCTGAATCAGATGGGTGACGATGCGCCGCATACCGCCGGCAGTCATCGCCCCCGACAAACCCAGCCAGATAGTGCAGTCATCCCCGAGCATCTGTTCCCAGACTGAGAGGGCGGCACCCAGATTGCGGCCCTGGAAGGAGATCTTCTCCATCTTGCGGAGGACATCGGCGACCGTGTCGTTGGGGTCTATGGCAAAGGGGACAGTCGATTCGTAGGGCATATGGCGCATGTCAGCCTCCTTCGGCGGCGCGGGAGGATCCGTTCATCACTCTCAAGAAGAAGGCCCCAGCCAAGCGGGGCCTGACGGCACAATGATTTCAGCCGCCGTCAGTCGGTGATGAGCACAGCGGCGGCGACCACAGTAGTCCACAATCCACCCTTGTCGCCGGTTGCCGACTGGGTGGCGTTGCGGGTCCGGTATATCTGTCCCGAAATCTTCCACTGCTCCTTCTTCTCGTCCCAGCTCTTGTCGAGATCGATTTCGAGTCCGAGCGAGGTGCCGAGCATAGCGGCAGCAAGGTCCTCAGAGTACTCCCCCGCCCGTTTCTCGGTCATGCCGAAATCGTGATGCTCGGTCAAGTAGCCGACATGGATGGGATCCTTGGGAATGGCAAGTCCCACGGCGGCCGAGATGAGGCGGGATGGTTCGTTGGTGTCGTTCCGGCTCATGACCACGAAAGCGATCTGTCCCGGCGTCATCTTCTTGAGTCCGGCAGGGCGGGAGATAAGCTTGCACTGCGGCGGAAAGATGGATGAAACGTTGACGAGGTTATAGTGGGCGATACCGGCATCGCGTAACGACAGCTCGAAGCTCGAGAGTCGCTCACGGTGGCGACCCACACCTTTGGTCAGGAAGATCTCTTTGGGGATAATCATAGCTGGTTCCCTCCTCGCGACAGCTTCGCGTAAGGCAGGCAATATAGATCGCCCAAGGGCAGAATCAAACAGTCGTCCAGAAAATTTGCCGCCGCGATCGCCGACGACCGTGCCGGGGAAGCCGGGGGGGACAGAATCGGTCAGCCAATGACAGGCGGCTCGCCGGGCTCAGGCGGCTTCTGCGTCGAACCGCCGAAAGGCCACCACCAGCGCCGGCCGCGTTCCCCCCCCCTCCGCCGGCGCGCGTCCTTCTCTTTGGTCAGGGCCTGCGCGTCGAGCTCCTCAATCTTCTGCAACAGGCGCTCGACGCTTTCGCGGCGTTCCATCATCTGACGGAACGTGTCATAATCGCGGAAGTTGAAAATGGTCTGGACGAACGGTTCGAAGAAGACCATCGCCTGGGCACCGATGTAATTGAGCGGCTTGACCATTTCGAGAAACATGATGGCTGGGACGGTCATCTTCCACTCGACCACCTTTTTCGCCATCCGGGTCATGATGGCTTCTTCCTCGTCCGTCAACGGTGCCGGACCCTTCTCGTGCGAGATCGCCCGTTGCGAGTCGAACCACTGGCGGAAACTCATGAGGTCACGCCTCCGTTCGCGTCCAACGCCTCGGTGCGCGCGGCGAGCTGTTCGGTGACGACGGCCATGATTTCATCGGCGCGCCGGCCGAAACGCAGGTAGATGCCGCGGAAATTCTCGAGCCGCGAGGGACGGGTAAACGGCGACAGCAGCACACCGTTGCGGTCGGGATAGAAACTGCGGTACTGCGCCCAGGTGAAACGGCGCGTGATCCAGAGGAAGCGCATCTCACCGCCGCCGCGGTACAGGACATAATCGGTGGGGAGGAAAAACGACCCCAGGGAGGCGCCGAGGATGACGAAGGCCAGCACGGCGAAGAAGGGGCCGTAGAGAGCCAACAGGATCGCGGGCAGGCCGAGGAGAATCGCAACGACCAGAACAAGCCGCTCGTGGCGTTCACGCACCGGGTGCGAGCGCCAGCGGAGCAGGACCTCCGCGGGATCGATTGCGGCCGCATCGGGCGGGCCGCCGTCTCTTTTGGTGCCAGGATCGGCCATCGCGCGGCTATCTCACGAGGTGGGCGCGGCCGGGGTTTGGGGGTCGACGCGGTAGCGTTCCTTCTTGACCGCGTTGATCTCCTCGAGCAGTTCCTCGGCCTTGATCAGCTTCTTTCTGATCAGCAGACGGACCAGAGCCTCCTGCGCCAGGTTGTTGGAGAGAGCCAGTTCCTCATAGGTGACCAGTCGCTCGCGCCCGTCGATGACCATCCGTAGGGCGTAACGCTGATTCTGCTTGTCATCCGCCATCATTAACCTCCCACCATGAGGGCAAATATAGCCCCGTCGCACCGGATTTGAAAGCTGTGCCGGGAAAGATCGTTGTCCCGCTCACTCAGGCGAGCGTTCGGGCGTTTCTGCCGGACCGGTGAGGCGCACCGGGCGGCCATAGATGTAGCGGTAAACGGCAGCCGCCTGCTGCTGGCGATCGGGGGCGAAGCGGTAGGTGGTGGTGACGCCTTCGAATTCCTCGGCCATCGACAACCACTTGAGCGGATCGAGCGGATCGGGATGGTCGGTCGTCGGCTGCACGAGCCAACTGATCGCATCGTAGGTGCGACCCGCCAGCCATCCGGGCGCTCGCCCGAACCGTCCCCGGAAATCGGAGGAGAAAGTCCGCCACTCCAGCCGATTCTCATCGATCTGCTCATCGGAGACGAAAAGGACCGAATCAATCTGTGCGGCGAGCGTGTTGCGCAACGCCTGGTCACCCCAGCCGGCATTGCCGAGGAAACGACCGGTGAAACCAAGTGCCCGTGCCTGCAGGACAATCTGGCGAATATCCTCCGGGTCGGCCCAGATCATGAGACCGTCGAGTTCAACCCGCCAGCGGGACTCCAGATCGTACGTCTCGTCCTCTTCCTCAGCCAGTCCACTGGTTGTATCGACGTTCTCGAATTCGAACACCGGTTCAGGTTCGGTCTGTTCGGCGAGGCGCTGCTGGCGCTCCATTTCGTCGACTTCCGAGGGGGTCGGGAGTGCTTCATCGCGGTCGTCCCGGATGATGCGCTTGAGAGTCCGCAGCGGGCGCGAGAAGTCGATCGTCGCCGGCGCAAAGTACTGGATCGGGTAGATCGTAGCATCGGCCGCCAGCACAGCCGTGACGAAGGCACGTCCCGCGGCCCGGCCCTCGGGCGTGTCCGCCGCAAAGCAGGCGAAGCGTTGCATACGGTCTTCGGACATCGCGGCGTGGAGCAGCCGGCGCGCCTGGCGGTCGGGCGGGACGGAGAGGGCGAACAGACGGGGGCCCATGCCGGTCAACTCAGTGCCGCCGCGACGCGCCACCGGTAGGACCTGCACGATATCGTGGGCCCGGAAAACGGCGATCGTCGCTGCGATGCAGTCGTTTCGCAGCGGTCCGATGACGGCATGACAGCCGATGTCAACGAGTGAGTCCGCGGCGTGGGCGGCACGTAGCGGGTCGCCCCGGGTATCGATCGTCACGAGGCGTATCGTCTTGCCCCAGCGGTCGGCCGCCATTTGCGCGGCGGCTCGCACCTCATCGCCGAAAGGAGCAAAATCGCCGCTGAGGGGTGCGAGGAGACCGATGGTGAGCGACCAGGCGGCGGGGCGTTCAAGCTGTGCGGCGCGCGCGCGCGCGGTATTGGCCAAAGTCGTGTCGGCAGCGAGATCGGCGGCGATCAGGTACTGTTCGGCGGCATCCTGACGGCGCCCGGAGGTCGCCCAACGCTCGGCAACCCAGAAACGGACCGGCGCGCTCCAAGGATCATCGGTGAGACCGGCAAGAACACGCTCGAGCTGTCGGAGCGACAGCCCGCGTCGCACCAGAGGTTCCAGGTTGGCCAGGGCGATGCGGCGGTGTGTCGCGGGGCCCCCGGCCAGCGCGACGGCGTATTCGCGCGCGGCCCCGGGGAGATCGCCGGTGCGGTAGGCACAATGACCGCTGACGATGCGCGCGGCGGTCAGAAACGGACTCTCGGGAAACAGATCTCTGAACCGGTCGAGGTGGCGCAGGGTGAACGTGTATTCGCCCTGTGCGTAGAGACACTTCGCGACCATGAACGAAAAGACCTGCCGATCGGCGTCGGGGATACCGACCCGTTCGGCCAACTCCCGAAAACGACGCTCGGCGAGCACGAATTCCGCGTCGGCATAAGCCGCCACGGCGGCCTCAAACTGGTCGCGGATGCGATCGTCGCCTGTCTCGAGGGCTTTCGCAGTCGGGACATCGGCCCACGAGGATGAGGCCAGGATGACGACCACGCAAGCGGCGCCGACGGCGTACCGCAGGCAGCGGGCGAGCCGTTCGGCCATCCGGCGTGGGACAGGGGTCCGCGACCCGGCATCGTGCACCCGGCGCTGAAACACGGCGCCGCCGTACACACGAAGGTAATGGTGGGAGTGCTTCGTCATCGTCCGATCGGTGTTCGGACGAAGGATCGGCCCGCTACAGCGAGTACTTTCCAAAGTCCTCGGGGTTGATATTGCGGAGCCGCTCTTTGAGTGCCTCGGGATCATACTGTTCGACTTCACCGGGGCCCTCAGGGCGTTTCTGAAACAGCGTCTGCTCGACGAACACGGGAGCTTTGGCCTTCAGGGCCAGTGCGATCGAATCGGATGGACGGGCGTCGACCGACACCTGCTCCCCATTGCGAGCCAGAACGATCTTCGCGTAGAACGTCTGTTCCTTCAGTTCGGTGATCTGGACCCGCTCGACGGATGCGCCCAGGTTTTTGATCATCGCGTGGAGGAGATCGTGTGTCAGCGGTCGTTTCGAGGTGACGCCGGACAGTTCCATCGCAATCGCCCAAGCCTCGAAGTGACCGATCCAGATGGGAAGC
>DATKYL010000235.1:0-7100 GCA_035528515.1 Acidobacteriota bacterium
CGCATCGACTATGTGAGGCTGCATCCCGATGGCCGACGGGTCATGCTGATTGGAGCGAGGTCTGCGCGGGTCTCGTGGTTTGTGGTGGGAGACATTGAAACCGGCGAGACACTGTTCGCGCACCGGTTATTCTACTACTACGGGGAAATAGCCGTCAGCGCCGACGGTGTCATGGCCGTTGTAACCGATCCCAGCAAACCCGGGATCTGGGATTCTCCTCAGACTCTGGATGTCTTCAACTTAGAGGAGATGCGGCATCTCAAGCGTTTCACCGTGTACACCGACATCAACCGGGTCGGCAGAGTGCGATTCCTACCGGATGACCGCAGGATTATCACGGCCTCCTGGGCCTCGGGCCCTCTTCAGGTGATCGACCTGACAACGCTGACGCTGACCGACAGTGTGTACGTGCCGTTTAACGAATGGATCGGGGCGCTCGGGTTGGGGCCGCGGCCGTGAGCGCATCCGACATCGAACCAAACCTCGATATTTGACAGTGGAGATAATGGTCATGAAAACGGGAGTCTTGCAGGCCGTGACGCTGGCGTTAACTGTATTCTTGACAGGCGCGCCGAGCATGGCCGAGGATTACTACTACAGCCTTGATACTTCATGGGCGGTCTCGCCCTCAGATCAACGGATTGCGGTTCAGTTTGACACTACCGGTCCGCCGCCGGCGGAATCGACCTTCTATGCTAATCACCCGATACTCGACGACACGATTCCTGTTGAGCCGGGTGCCCCATCCGCTTGCGGTGGGGTTGGATTCGCTTCCGCTGCGTGACTGGCCGTGGTCCAGTTACCGTTGGTATGAAGACATGGATGGTGTGGAACTGGAGATCGACGGGGTTGATTTGTGATGTTCTGTCCCCACGACAATCTAACCCCACCGCAAGCGGATGGGGCACCCGGCGTGACAAGGACTCTGCCGGACAGAGAGAGGGGGGTCGCCTAAGCAACCCCCCGCGGAGACATCCGGTTGTCTCCGATCAGAGCTGAATCGTGCGCGAGCGGTTCGTCGCTTTCAACGATTCGAACGTAATCTTCGCGGCGCCGCTGCCTCTCACGATCCACTGCACCTCGCGTTTACCGAACGACGGTACGCTGGTGAAGATCATCCAGGGCCGGTGTTCGACCGGGCTAATGCGATCGTAGAGGGCATCATCGACGACGCCGCCCGAGACAACCTCGATACCGCTCCCCTCGATGCGCAGGATATCTTTGCGCGTCATGCCTTTCGACAGATTCTTTGCGGAGAGTGTCGGAATCGCGTTGTTGTTGAAGACACGCGCCCGGATCCGGTGGAGACCACCGCCGAGATCTTTCACCTCGAACACGTCCAGATCGATCGACGGGACATGCCCGGCGATGAACATGACGTGTGACGCGTTGCGGTGGACCATTTCCGGCAGCAGGAAAGTCGGCGGAATGCGAGTGGTGAATTTCCGCCAGCCGCCGATTTCGATCTCGCCGAACTGCGGATGGTTGAACTTCTTCCACTCGCGGAACATGGTTCCCTGATTGACGAAGTCATTGAACTTCTGTTTCTCCTCGTCGCGGGTGCCGCCGAACCAGGAGTCGTCCTCTTCCTCTTCTTCGTCTTCGTCGGGAACACGGTACTGCTCCTCTTCACTCCTGAAGAGTTCGCCGACGAAACCATAGATCCCCAGGTTGGAGAACATGAACTCATCGAAGTCACCGTGCGTCGTGTAGAGATCATCCATGCTGACCAGGTACTCGTAACCGGGGACAATCTTCTCGCCTTCCTGGCCGAGAAAGTCATACACCTCGATATCCTTCGGCGAGTAGAGGCCGGCGAGCTTGGAGCCCGGGCCCCTGAGGATCATGCCGCCCGAGTTGTGGAAAGCGTAGTTGAAGCAGATGTTGGGTCGCGAGGCGACAAAATCCGTGATCGCCTTGGTAACCTTCGCGCAGGTGGGAAACCGGCCGGCGCCGCCCTGCACGTACTCCGGCTGCCATTTGAACGGGTAGTTCCGGTTCATGTCGAGATAGCCTGGTGTGTCCTCATTGATCTGGCCGTCGCCGTCGTTGTCGATTCCCTCGCTGCCGAGCATGCGCCACTCGCCGCGCAACGGCGGCTCCACCCGGACCATCACACGCGGATCGTCGGGATGGGTCTTCCAGTCGCCGAACGGATCGCGGATGCGCATCCGCAGAATTTCCCCGTCGCCGTCGAGATCGTCGTAGTCGTCCTCATCGGCGAGACCGTCGTTGTCGTCGTCGTACGGGACACGTGGGCTCCGGCCGATGTTGAATCCCGACGCATCGGTGAAGAATCGCCAGCGGCTGTCGACGTTGACCACCGGGACGATATAGAACGTGCAGCTATCGACCAGGTTCCTGATCATCGGTATGTCGTCGTACCCGTTGAGCAGACGCGCGGCAAGATAGAGACAGACCTCGGTGGCCTGGATCTCGTTCCCGTGAATGGTGCCGTCGACATAGACGCCCGGCTTGTCGGTGTCCTTCCCGGTCTTCGTGTTGGTGATGGTCATAAGCCAGATGTCGCGGCCCTCTTCGCTCTGGCCGATCGACTGCAGTTGGCAGAGACCGGGATAGGCGTTGCGCAGATCATTCAGCGCTTTCTCGACTGCCGGACCGTCGTACCAATGTTCAAACGAGAGGTTGACATCCCCCGCAAGGGTGCGGGGCGCTGCCAATGTCACGGCTGTGAGCAGCGCCAGTGCAATCAGGCATCTTGCGATCATCGCCCGCCTCCTTCCGTCAGGGTGATGGTTCGTTTTTCGCCGCCGGCGCTGAAGGTCCTGGCTTCGACGGTTACGGTTTGCCCGTCGGGTACCTGCAGAAGCCAGCTCAACTTCTGGGTGCCGCCTGAACCGTCGAGCAGCCCCAGCGTGCTCCGTTCCTTCCCTTCCAGGAACTCAACCGATGACCCGGCCAGCGTCACGATTGTCGGCAGAGGTCGCTGGCAACGCTTGCCCTGGTGAGTCGGGAAGGGGAGGAAGCCGTTGTTGGCGATCCACGCCTCGACTTTCCAGACACCGGCGCTCTTGCGTTCCACCTTCACGTCTTTGATACCGACGGTCGGCAGCAAGCTCGCGAGCTTCTGGACGAATGGAAGTTGCTTGTCGACCAGCTCGACCACCTGACCGGCCGGTGGGGTCAGCGTGCGATACGCGACCGGTCCGCCGATCTCGACTTTGCCGAGGGTGGGATGATTGTACGATTTCCAGGGGACGAAGGTGGTTGAATCGAATGCGTAGAGCGCCTCCTCCGTTGCATCGGCGCCGCCGCCCTCCTCTTTGTCCTTCGACTTCTTCATGTACTTGGCGATTGTCTTGGTGTCCATCTGGCCCGCCTCGAGCCCCTTGATCACCATCGTCGCGGTGAACTGCGCCGGCGCGCCGGACTTCTTCAGCATCTCGGCGATCTTCTCTTCACCGAGGGCGATGAAGTCCTCGTTCGACATCTTCTCGATGTCGTCGGCGGAGAGTTCGCCTTCTTCTTTCTTCTCTTCCTTCTTGGGCTTCGGCAAGGTCCAGAAGTCCATACTGAAGGTTGGCACACCGTACTGGTAATACGCCCACTCCTCGATACAGCCGTCTGAGAAGCCCGGTGGGTCGAGACGCTCGCCTTCGAGTTCGGCCTCATCCTTGATGAAATCGTTGTAGCGTTTGCTGATCTCGGTCCAGTACGGCACATCTTTCTTGTCGGGATTGACCGCAGCGCCGACTCCGAGCCACTGCAGGAGCTGGTCCTCGGTCAGTTCCTTCCAGCCGGTCGCGTCGCGCGCGACCTCAAGCAGCTCGTCGATCGGGTACTCGGTCTCCGGGTCGAGCCCCAGCCAGCCGGCCATGCGTTCGGGGACTTTGTACTTGCCGCCGGCGGCCTCGGCCTTCTTGGTGGCCTCGGGTACGCTCTTCAGGCTGTTGGTTCTTCCGAAGGTGAGAACCATCGCGATCTCGGGATGATCGAAGGCAAAACCGAGAATCGCGCGTGATTCGACCTCGCTTACCGGCCAGCGGCCGTTGGCGGACTGGTAGTGTTCGAAGTTGTGCGGGAAGTTCCGGCCCGGATTGGCGCCGCCCGGACCGTCTTCGTTGATCGTCCCGTCACCGTCGTTGTCGATCCCCTCGTCGAAGAGCCGCCAGACACCCTTTTCGCCTTTGCCCTCGTCAGCCTTCTTCAGGAGAACGGGGTGGTCTGTGACGGCGATCCATTTCCCCTCGGGGTGCGCCTGACGCATTTTCGTAATATAGCCGTCGCCGTTAAGATCATCCGGACCGTCCTCGCTCACCGCGTCGTCGTTGTCGTCGTTGACCGCGAGGCCGTTGACGAATGATTCCGCCGCCGGCTTGTCGAAGAAGCGCGCGTAACCGTCGGGATTCCCACACGCGATGATGTACCAGCGGTGGGAGTCCAATTCCGCCTGCCAGTCACCGACCAGATTCGAGGCAAGCTTGAGGGCGGCCTCGGTGGCAATCGGGCAGTTCCCCTCCATATTGGCGACGACCATGATGGCGGGCAGGTCGCTTCCTTTCTTCCCCAACTGGAGCAGCGTGAGATCGTTGCCGCCGGGGGTCTTAGTCAATTGGTGGAGCGTGGCGGTCCCCTGTCCGGCGATTGTCTTGAGTTCCTTCTCCACCGAGGCGGGGGAGCGATACTGGAAATCCTCCGCGCCGGCCGGAGATGGTATGCCGGTTGCAGTCAGGCAGACAGCCGCAGCCGTCAGTATGGCGGCGATTTGTCTCATCCGCACCTCCTGGGCAGGTTAACGTTCGGCCGGGAATGGCCGCACGGCATTGAGGTCTGTATACGAATCAAGTGGCCGGCAGTTCAAGCGATTATAACGGTCCGAAAAGCCTTCACCTGATAGCCGCCTACCAGATCAGCCCCAGGGCCTGGTCGAAGACCCCCAGGAGCTTCAAGCCGGCGACCAGGACTACACCGATCAGAATCCAGCGTACAAAGGGCGCGCCCTTGCGGACTGCGATCTTCACCGCGACCCAGGCGCCCAGCATGTTGCCGACCGCCAGCGTCAGGCCGACGTCCCAGCGAACCTGTCCCGCCCAGAAGAAGACCGCGAGCGCAAGGGGGGTGTAACACAGGACGATGAACAGCTTGATCGCGTTGGCGCGCACCAGATCGTAACCGGCCCCCAGCACGAGTCCGGCCAAGAGAAAGATGCCGACGCCCGCCTGAATGAAACCGCCGTATAGACCGATGGCGAAAAAGACCAGGTACTGGACCCAGCCGTGACTCCTGCCGACCGATGTCGTGTGCTCCGCCAGCCAGCGCCGCGGCTGCACGAACAGAGGAATCAGCATCACCAGCATCAGGCCGCCGATCGTGTGCCGGAGAACCGTTTCGTCGACGTCGACCGCGATCTGCGCACCGATGACCGCACCGATGAGTGCCGGAATGACCAGCTTCACGCCGCCGCGCCAGTCGAGCACCCCCTCGCGGTGATAGCCGCGCACCCCGACCACGTTCTGCAGCAAGATCGCCACCCGGTTGGTACCGTTGGCGACGTTGGCCGGGAGTCCGATGAAGATGAGCAGGGGGAGGGTAATCAAGGAACCGCTGCCGGCGAGCGTGTTAATGAACCCGGCGGCGAAGCCGGCGGCGACAACGGCAACGTAGAGATACCATTCCATAACGTCAGTTCGTCCCACTCCCCGGACGCGGGGGATGGGAAGATACACATTCCCCCTTTACGCCGCACCAAATGTCATCATTCGGGCGGGGGAGGGCGGTCTCGCTCCGGGCCTTCGGGTCAACGGGGTCGCTTCGGCGTGCGGCCGGCGTCCTGAAGCGCCTTGCGCAGGATAAACTCGATCTGCCCGTTCAGACTACGCAGGTCGTCATCCGCCCAGCGCTGCAGGCGTTTCAGGAGATCCGGATCGATCCGGAGCAGGAATGGTTTCCGCTCGGCCACGACATCACTGATAGATCGTGCCGGTGTTGATCACCGGCTGTGTTGCTGTTTCACCGCATAGCACGACGAGCAGATTCGAGACCATCGCGGCCTTCCGCTCGTGGTCGAATTCGATGATGTTCTTTTCCGAGAGCTGCTCTAAGGCCATCTCGACCATCCCGACCGCACCCTCGACGATCAACTGCCGTGCCGCCACAATCGCGCCCGCCTGCTGGCGGCGCAGCATCGCCTCGGCGATCTCCGGCGCGTAGGCGAGATGGCTGATACGCGCCTCGATCACCTCGACGCCGGCCTCGGTCAGGCGTTCCTGGATCTCATCGCGTAGCTGTTCTGAGATCTTCACGGTGTGGCCACGCAGCGAGATCCGTTCGTCGGAGTGCGTGTCGTACGGATGCTGGGTGGCCAGATTCCGCACCGCGGCCTCGCTCTGAATCGCCACGAAATGTTCGTAGCTGTCCACGTTGAAGCACGCTTCGGCGGTTTCCACCACCTTCCAGACGACAATCGCGGCGATCTCAATCGGGTTGCCGTCGATGTCGTTGACCTTCATCCGCCCGGTCTCGAAATTGCGTATGCGGAGCGAAACTCTCCTTTTCGCGTAGAGCGGATTGGCCCAGCGCAGACCGGTCGTCTTCGCGGTGCCGACGTACTTCCCGAACAACTGCAGCACGCGGCCTTCATTCGGATTGACAAAGAAGAGCCCGGCGAGCAGGAAGACGTCGACCAGAACGACGATCGACGCCGCGATCTTGACGAGCGGCGGCGGAATGAAGATCACCGCCAGGACGCTCGCGATCAACACCGCCAGCAGAACAAACAGCATCACCCAACCCGATGCCCCTGGACGTTCGATTTCTCTGATCATAGCAGACCTCCTCGTGATATCATATTGATATTACGGCAATATCACAAGAAAGTTCAAGGAAATCGTACGGCCGGGCGGGAAAATCGACACTGACGAGCCGTGCCCAGATGTAAGTTGTTGAGTGGGCGCCGGTTGCGTGCCGGCCCTTGGCGAGGCTATGCCCGGCGGGCTTCGACGGGTGCGCCCGGACGTTCGTCCGGGTCTCATAGAAGTGTCACGGACTGTCGATCACGCTCTTGTCACGGACGGGATCCTGTCGTGATCGAGATGGGGAAAGAGTCCCGAGAAACCCGGACGAACGTCCGGGCCACCCGT
>DATKYL010000236.1:0-3335 GCA_035528515.1 Acidobacteriota bacterium
CCCGGCAGATGCCGGTTGTGCTTATCACCGAGTCGCTGACATACCCAATCCCGCCGTAGGCGAACTTGTGGGTCTTCGACGTGTTGGTCACGAAGTCAACGCCGGGGTTGGTGGTCGTGATGGTGACCGCCCCGGTACTCAGCGTTGCGCTGGCGCTCACGATAGTCAGTGCATCGGTAATCGCTATGGTTACATCATCGCCGGTGGTTAACGTTATATCCTCCTCGGCATTAAGCAGGATATCTCCGTTATCCACGCCGTCGGCGTTCAGCAGGATCTGCCCGTCGGTCGTCTCCAGGTTGATCGCGACGCCGACGACGACGCCGGTGGCGTTTACCTTGAACTGGTCGGCCGTGGTCTGGGTGGTCGTGTGCAATACCGAGTTGCAGTTCGCGATCACATCATCCGCCGACGCATCCCAAAGCCAATACTCGGCAGTGGTCTCGCCGAAGAGCTTCAGGTCGGCCCCGGCCGCATCCACGCCGATGTTGATCGCGGGCGTTGAATCGAGAACGACGGGGAGGATCTCAAGAACCTTATTGGTATCACACTCGATCGTGAAGTCCAGGCCGGTGCCCAGGATGATATCCGCATTGTCGTCAAAGAGGATGTCCGCAGCCACCATCTCCAACCTGTCATCGGAGGCATCGAACAGCAGATAATTGACCGTGGTAGCGCCAAAGACCTGGAAGTCAACACCAGCGGTATCCGCCCCCAAAACGACAGTGGAGGTTTCGTCGGTCGTGAGAGGCAGGATTTCCAGCTTGGTCGCCGTGTCGCTCTCAATCACGAAGTCTGAATCGGAGCCGAAGATCAAGTCCGCATTGTCGTCAAGGAAGATGTCAGCGGCCACCATCTCCAGCCGGTCGTCAGAAGCGTCAAACAACAGGTAGTTAACCGTCGTCGCACCAAAGACTTGCAGGTCAACGCCGGACGTGTCGGCCCCAAAGACAACGACGGAGCTTTCATCAGTGGTGACCGGAAGAATGTCCAGCGTCTTTGCTGTGTCGCTCTGGATCGTGAAGTCCAACCCGCTGCCGAAGATTGCGTCGGCGTTGTCGTCGAACAAGATGTCGGACGCGACAAACTCAAGACGATCGTCGCTCGCATCCCAAAACATGTAGTTCACCGTCGTGGCTCCAAACGCCTTGAAGTCCACACCGGCGGTGTCCGCGCCAAGCGTCATCGCCCCCGTCCAGTTCGAGGCGATACCGTTCACGGTCCCGAGGTAGTTGGTCGCCCCGAGTACGCCGCCATGCTTGGGCAGCATGATCGCGTGATGGTACGGGTAGAGCCCCGTGGTCAGCGTTGCCGTCCCCAGCGCATCGTGGGTGACCTTGATTTCCACGTAGGACACAGCCGTATAGAACTGGAGCGTGCCGCCGGTGACGTTGGTCACGTCCACGGCCGTTGTGTTGGTCCTACTCGTGTAGCACGATGCCGTGATGTCCGAATCGTCCGAACCGTCATAGATCACGTAGGTCACGGCCGCCGTCACGGCGTCGCCGAACTCGTCAACCAGCCCGAAAGTGTACGAGTTGCGCTGAGCCAGTGCGGGCATTGCCGCCACGGCCAGCACAAACAGGAGGGTCAGAATGTTTCGCGTCTTCATTTTCAGAACTCCTTGCGTTCTTGTGTTTGTGTAACGTCAGTCCTCACGCGGCGTTTAGTCGGGAACGTACGTGGTGTCCACGGCGATCACGGCGTACTCCAGGTCGTTGAACACGGGCTTCTTGACTTCCAAGATGCAATCCATGCCAACGCCCCACTTGCGGTTGTAGTCGAACGTGTCGGTAACACGCCGCGGCGTGCGACCGAACGCCTGACACACGGCCCCAGCCCCGCAGAACAGAGCGCGGGCGCCATGAATGGCGGGGTCCAGCACGTCGGTGTCGGTGTCGAAATACTCCGACGCCGTCACGCCACCGGCTCCCAGTCGGGTTTCGATCCGGGGCACTTCATGCAGCCAGACGCCGTCGAGCATCCCGAGCGCGCCGGTGACGATGGGGTTCTTGGTCCCGCGCACTCCGGCGTTCTGCTGGATGTTCTTCCACTCGGTCGTCTGCTTCAGTGCCTTGACCTGGTACGGGTGCAGGAGCATGACATACGACTCCTTGCCGTCGATCATGATCGGGGGGATCACGGGGTCGGCCATCGTCGCCATCCGGTGTACTTCCTGGATGACCTCGGGGCCGAACAGGTGGTCGGTCTGGACGTTCAACTCGGACAGCAGATTGCCTGCCGTCTTGTTGAGCGTACCGCCCAACGTCTGCCCGCCGACCCACTTCCGCAGGTTGGCCGGGGCGACGGCCGCGATGTTCGTGTCGCCGGAGGCCAGGCCGGACAGGGCCATGATCGTGTATTCGTCGATCTTGCGGCCCATCCAGATCGCAAGAGCGATCGTAGCCTGCTGCTTCGGGTTGAACGCCACTCGCATGTCGGTCAGGTCGCCGTCGCCGCGAACCGCATGGCCGATGGACTTCAGCACCATGTTGAAGGCGTAGGCGAACATCTGCTCTTCGTTCCCTTCGAGGTCGCCGTCGGCGATGACGCCCTCGGATTCCAGCGGCTTGATCATCGGGAACGTGACCTTGTCGCCCTTGCCCTTCGACAACTCTATGACGATTCGCACCAAGGCGTTGTCGTCGCTGGCCATCACGATGCCGTCGCCGGTCGCGTTGGCCTTGGCCTTACCCATCGGGCCAATGAACTTCCCGAACAGGGTCTTCGATTGAACGTACAGCCACGGCTTCGGTGACTGTTTGGTTACTCGTAATGCATGATCGGCTGCCCAAGTTGTGCGTGGCATTTCGCGTACTCCTTCTTACCGCAACCGCTTACTCGACGGTCGTGGTCATTTAGCCGTCCCACATGCTGTCTTCCGGGGGCTCCATGTCCCTCGGAGGCATCTCGCCGGCCAACTGGCGCAGATGGTCCAATTCATCGTCCGCGTCGGTCGCTGCCGGTTTCGTGCCGGGTGGGGTTGGGCTGGGTGATTTCTTGCGTCCGCGATGAGCGGCAAGCTCATCTCGGTAGTGGGGAACTCTACGAACGATCTCGGTGTACAACTCGCGGGCCGGATCCTTCATGTTGGCCAACGCCGCGACCAGTTGCGGGTTCTCGGCCTTGAGGATCGCGAGCCCATCTTTGAACACGACCGACGGGTGAAGGGACGGGGGAAGCGCCGCGATCTTCGGGTCGGCGAGTAAGAGCCTCTGTGACTCAAGGATCGTTGCGTTTCTCGCGTCTTCCCGGTCCCGCTGCTCTTTGGCGGCCTGGTCAGATTCCCACTGCGCCCGCTCAGCCTTCATGACCTGACGCATCTCGCCTGCGGT
>DATKYL010000237.1:0-2379 GCA_035528515.1 Acidobacteriota bacterium
ATCGGAGTCCCTCACGATCCCTCGCGTCCGGCATAGATGGCCGACGCGGAGCCGACAAAGCAATTGGTTTCCTCTTCCCGTGACACTAATCTGCTGCTCGGAAGCGTCCGGACCTTCCCATATGCAGGGTACCGGGCGGAGACGAGGTACTGTCTGAGTAAGGCTCCCGAACGGTTCATCCTGCTTCTGGGCAACCCCGGGCCGGAGTACGCCGAAACCCGTCACAATCTCGGCTGGTGGGTCGGCGATCTGCTCGCGGCGGCCGCGCGGGCTCGATTCCGCCCCGGGAGAAGCACCTACCGGGCGGCCGAGGGACGTATCGGCGGTGTCCCCGTCCTCCTGGTCAAACCGATGACGTTCATGAATGCCAGCGGCCTGGCGGTGGCCGACTTGGCCCGATCCTACCCGGTCGACGCCGACATGGTTCTGATCGTAGCCGATGATGTCGCTCTCCCGCTTGGCCAGATCCGCATCCGCCGAGAGGGGTCCTCTGGGGGGCATAACGGCCTGGCATCGGTCATCGAGCATCTTGGTACGGAGGCGGTTACACGCGTGCGCTTGGGGGTGGGGCCGGTGCCTGAGAGGGTCGATGCTGCCGAGTTTGTGCTTGACCAGTTTGGCACCGATGAGTTTATTGTCGCGCGTGAGATGGCGGCGCGCGCTGCCGAGGCCATTACTATGATCTTGGCCCGCGGCGTCGAGGCCGCCGCAAATGTATATAACCGCAAGCCTCCCGCGCCCGAGCCACCGACAGGGGAAGCATCGGGCGCCAACTGACCGGGGGAGAGCGAATGACGCCCTACGAGACCACGATTA
This sequence comes from Acidobacteriota bacterium, assembly GCA_035528515.1. Classification (GTDB taxonomy): domain Bacteria; phylum Zixibacteria; class MSB-5A5; order WJJR01; family WJJR01; genus DATKYL01. The sequence continues at coordinate 817 of DATKYL010000237.1, forward strand.
TCTTCGACCCCCAGCTGCAGGAAGAAGGCTGGGAAAAAGCGGTTGAGAAGTACGCCGCGATCATCACCCGCAAAGGAATAATCAAACGGACCGACCGCTGGGGTCTGCGCCGGCTCGCCTACGAAATCAAGAAGCGCGCCCAGGGGTACTATGTCCACTTTGTCCATGAGTCCCCGCCCGAGATCCCACGCGAAATCGAGCGCCAGTGCCTGCTGGACGAGACCTGCCTGCGCTATCTGACGGTGGTCGCCGGCAACCCCAAGTACCAGGAGGAAATGGACAAACGGCAGGCGGCGCGCGAGAGCGCCGCAGTGGTCGTTCCTCCGGTCCATCCGGCTGAAAGTCGGACTGCGGTAGACACCACGGACGACAAGACCACACCCGCCCCGGCCGAAGTGAAAGCCGAAGTGAAAGCCGAAGTGAAAGCCGAAGCGAAAGCCGAAGAGAAACCGGAGACACCCGTTGAAAAGACTGCTCCGGAAGTTGAAAAGACTGCTCCGGAAAAGGAGTCTGAATCGTCGGCATGAGGATCCCCCGCTTCGGCTCCGACGGCAGTGAACCTGAATTGTGTTGCCGCTCAGGTCGGCGCCGGGTAAACGGGGAGACGGACCGCCGGACACCAATTTGCATTCGTGAGGATATGAGATATGGCTATGAATCGTACGGGACGGGGACGGCGCTTTCGGCTTAAGCGGTTCTCCGATCTGAAGTTCCACGAGATTGATTATCGCAATGAACGTCTGCTGCGGAAGTTCATTACCGAGCGCGGTAAGATCATCCCGCGGCGCACAACCGGTATCCCGGCGCGTTTCCAGCGCCGCCTGACACGTGAAATCAAGCGCGCTCGCCACTTGGCGCTCCTTCCCTTTGTCTGGGAGAGTTTCCGGTAGACACTGGACCGGGCGTGGGGTGACACCGTCGACTGAACCCTGCCGAGTTCGGCGTTACGGCCGCCACCCGCTACTTTGATGGAGTGATGCAATGAAGATAATCTTGCGCGACGATGTGGAAGACGTTGGGCGCTGCGGCGATGTCGTTACCGTGAAGGACGGTTTTGCCCGCAACTACCTGATCCCCCGCAACCTCGCGATCCCGGCGACCAAGGGGAATCTGCGTTCGATCGACGAAATTGCGCGTCAGAAGAACGCCCGTGACCGTAAACGGATGCGGGAATCTGATCGCATCAAGGCCGCCCTTGAAAAAGTTTCCTGTACCGCCGAAGTGCAGGTGGGTGAAGAGGACCGCGTCTTCGGCTCGGTCACCGCGGCCCATATCGCCGAACTGCTGGCGCAACAGGGTTTCGAAGTCGACCGGCGCGACATTCTTCTCGATGAACCGCTCAGGGCTTTGGGTGTGTACACGGTGGATATCAAGCTCGACCGTGATGTCACCGCCCAGCTTAAAGTCTGGGTCGTCAAGAGCAAGGAATAGGATGATCCCCGGGAGAGGGGGGACTCTGTCATGATGGTCAAGGCCAAAATCAACGGGCTGGCGCTCGACGTCACCTCCAATTCTCCCGTCGTGGTTCTCGCCCCCGAGGAAGACGACCTCGTGCTTCCCATC
>DATKYL010000238.1:0-3509 GCA_035528515.1 Acidobacteriota bacterium
GCAAGCAATAAGACGGTTTTCATAGACCGTCAGGGCCCAGACCCAGCTGTTCATCCCCGACCCTAATGGCGCCCACGAAGTACCGTCCCAAGCCGCGATGCGCGAGGCCGTTATGTCCCCGGCCGAGGAGAACTCTCCCCCGACAATGAGATGGTTGTCATAGACGGCCAAGGCATTGACCCGGCTACTCAGTCCCGACTTGAGCGGCGCCCACGAAGCGCCGTCCCAAATGCTGACATTATTCGCGATCACGTCTCCCGCAACGTCAAAGAGACCGCCGACCACTGACTGCCCGTTGTAGACGGTTGCCGCCCAGACAAATCCTGTCACTCCTGGAACTGATGGGGATATACGGCTGTCCCAGTAGACATCATCAGAGTCATCAGTTGATGTTGACGTTCCAGCCGATTGGAATAGCAGCTCGCCTGTGGCAGGATCGCGGCGGACGTCGAAGCCCTCCAAGTCCAAAGAGCCCTCGAACCCAGCGCGGCGAGCTGAGTCAAGGTCAAAGCGGCCCGCTGGTGTGAGGAAGGCACTAACACTCGGGGCATCGGTTGGCGGGTGATCCTGGGCCTTGGTACGGTCCGTGGCTGTGACCACGAAGACGCCGCAAACGAGAAACGTGACTCTCATGACACGCATGGTCTTCCCCTTCCTGCGAGGCGGGAAAAGTGAGCGAACCATGTCAATATGCCAGACGGCAGTACTTTAGCGCAAGGGGAATCGGGCAAGCCGTCACTACGGAGCAGAGGGGCTTACCGTGTGCCGCCTACGGCGCGCACGGATCGCAGAACTCGACTGCCGGATCGCCGCCGCGGAAGGCTGCGTTGACGAAGTGCACGACGTCGAGAACGTTGGTCACGCCGTCGCAGGTGACGTCGGTGGTGACGTAGGGGCAGGCGTAGACCGGATCGGCGATCGGCGGTGCGCCGCGGAAGGCGGTGTTGACTGCCAGCACCACGTCGAGGACGTTGATGACGCCGTCGCACTCGGGATCGGCGTGGCAGTCGCAGGCGCACGGGGGCGTCAGGATCGTCAGCGCGCCGGAATCGGCGATCAGCGCGAATGTCGTGCCGCCCGTGATCGCGCTGAGCGTGTGGGTCGCGATCGGTTCGGCGAATGAGAGGATGACCGAGTCGCCGGGAACGGCCTCGGGTTTGAGCGTCACATAAACACGGGCGATCGGTCCGCTGCCGGGCGCCAGCGGCGGAGCGCCGCCGCCGTTGTCGGCGATGTAACGCACCGCTAATTCGCCGAAGAAGCGGTTGTCATAGAGAAGTTGCCGGCGTTCAAAGTACGCGGCGCGCGTCCCGGCAACCGTCAGCGAATCGAACTTCGCATAAGTGGGGACATTAGAGAGCGTCACCGTCAGCAGAAACTCTTCGATCGGCACATGGTTGGTGAGACTGACATCCCAGACGTACGACTCCCCCGCCATCACGGCTGCCGCCGGGACGCTGAGGGATTCGGCGACCGCGGTCACGTAGGCGGTCTTGAGTACATCTCCCCCGCCCGTCGGCGTGAGTGTGTTCAGACCCACATCATAGAGGCCCGGCAAAAAGGTGTGGTCGGGATTCTGCACAAACGCGGAGTCGCCGTCGTGGAAATCCCAGACCCATCCCTGCGGGGTGCCGCGCGTGATCCCGGTGAACTCGACCGTGAGCGGGGCATCGCCGAAAACGGGCGTGGCGGTGAAATCAACGTACTCCCATCCGAGCAAAGCCAAGGTCGGGCCGAGGTTTTCGGCGATCAGGGATGGTATCGAGTCCGGGTAGGGCCAGAACGCATCGTAACCCGGCGCGTCGTTGGAACCGCCGACCTCGGGTGTAAATGAGAAGATCATCGGGTGCTCGTCGGTGGCGCCGTACATCCAGTCGTCGCTGTCGCCGTTGGTCGGATACAGTTCCCACCCCACCTGCGCCGTGTAGCCGTTGTAGGTGGCCAATGAGTCGCCGATTTCCTGGAAGAACGCCTGATCGGGAGTGTAGATGTAGTCATATCCCCACGCCCACAGATACAGGTCGGACCAGGAATGGTAATTCAGGGCGAAGAGGAACTCGCGGCTGTTGACGAAGGCTCGCATGTTCGCGGTTTCGGGTTCGCTGAATGGTCCGGTGCCGCGATATGTCGAGCTGCTTGGAGTTCCGGATGAACCGATGTTATCGTAACCCCACGCGTACCCGTAGTTGCGGTTCAGATCGATCCCAATGTCGCTGCCCGAGTTGTTGCGGTTCTTGCGCCACATGCCGCCGCCGAGCGGCGCGATCGTACGGTTGTATTCGTAGCCATCGGGATTGACGCAGGGAATGATGTAGATCTCGCGTTCATCGACGAGCGTGGTGATCCTCGGATCAACGCCGTAACCGGTGACCAGTGCGCGCAACGTCTCGAGGGGGATTTCCTGCGCGATCGGTTCGCGGGCGTGGTGCATGCCGGTGATCAGAATCTCGACTTCATTTTCGTCGATCTCCGGATTGTCGGAAACCTTGATCGCCCACAGCTGGCGCAGTTCAAACGAATAGCCGATCGAGAATCTCGCGGTGGTAATGTCCGGATAGAGCATGTGCATCGAATCGAGGAACATCGCGCCTTCACCGAAGGTGCGAAAGCCGCCGTTGGGCTCGTATACTGCGGTGGTGTAGGTTTTGTGCCTGTCGTAGTCCAACACATCGATCTGATAGTCGTCCGCGGTCAAGTCTGCCAGCTCGGCGGCATCGACCAGAATCGTGAAGTAGCCTGCGGCCGGGTTGGGGTTGTCTTCCAGGATGTCGACCCCCCGGGCGTACGCTTCGGCGATCAGGTCGGGGCGGGTGATCTGCACCCGGGCGACGATCTTTTTGGCAAGGAACGCGCGATCGGCGTCGGTCAGGGGCGCGGCGGTACTCGGCGCCACGGCCAGGAGCGCCACGAACAAAAGAGCCAAGCTAAGGGCCACTACCAGACAGGAATGTCGCGTCATCGATTCACCTCTGAAGGACAGGGGGTACAGAAGTTGTCGGCCGGGTCTTCGTTGCGGAATGCTACGTTGACGATGTGCACAACGTCCAGAACGTCGGTCGCGCCACTGCAGTCGACATCGTGGGTCGCCCACGGGCAGCCGGGGTTGGTGTCCGGAATGTCGGGCAGGCCGCGGAACGCGACGTTGACCGTGCGCACCACGTCGAGCACGTTGAACACACCGTCCACCTGCGGATCGGCGTGGCAATCGCAGTCACAATCGCACACATCGCCGATCCCATCGCCGTCGAAGTCGGCCTGGTTGGGATTGGATTCGGAAATGCAGTTGTCGCACCAATCGCCGATGCCGTCGGCGTCACCGTCGGCCTGGTCGGCGTTGGCCGTCGTGGGACAATTGTCGCAGACCGACAGGAAGACGTCGCCGTCAACGTCGCCGAGCAGATAGAGGTACGCGCGCCCGGCATCGACCACAAGCCCGTCGGCCAGATGCGCCCCGATCACCAGATCCGCGATCCCGTCGGCGTTGAAATCGCCACCGGCCGAAACCGCTA
>DATKYL010000239.1:0-13171 GCA_035528515.1 Acidobacteriota bacterium
CTTCACCGGACTGCGCCGAGGGGATCGCCGCCTTCCTCGAGAAACGCCCCGCCCGATTTTCCGGATCGGTGGCAGCGGCTGTCGATCGGAGCGGCGCGCCCGATGCACAACCACCACGGATATGATGATGCCCACTGAGCCTGCAGTTCCTCCCGCATTCCGCGGTGCCGTGATCACGATCGACGGACCGGCCGGTTCCGGTAAGTCAGTCACCGCGCGGCTGCTGGCCGCGCGCATCGGGTTCACCTACATCGACACCGGTGCGATGTACCGTTCCGCCGCCTGGCTGGCGGACCGCTTGGGAACCGATCTCGATGACGAAACCCAGGTCGCGGCGATGCTCGATCGTTTCGATTTCAAGAGTGAACGAGCCGTCGATGGAATCCATGTCATGGTCGGTGACGAAGATGTCAGCGATGCGATCCGCACCCCGCGGATCGACCGTCTGGTCTCACCGATCGCCGCACACCCCCTGATCCGGCGGTTCATGGCCAAATGGCAGCGGCAATGCGCCGCGGTGGGCAACGTGGTCCTCGAGGGCCGCGACACCGGCACGGTGGTCTGTCCCGATGCCGACGCGAAGATTTTCCTGGATGCCTCCCTCGAGACGCGGGCGATCCGTCGCCTCCGCCAGCGCGGGGAAGAGGTCAACGACGCGGTGCTGACACGGGAAAAAGCGGAGATTGAGCGACGCGACCGCGCCGACCGGGATCGTGAGCATGCGCCGTTGCGCTGTGCCGACGACGCCGTCGTTGTCGATACCACTGGGCTGACCCTCGACGGGCAGGTCGAGGCCGTCTATCGCGCCTGCGAACGGCGGCTCGCGGTGCGGGGAGACTGAATCATGGGCCGGTGGTTCGCGTTCGTGCGCTGGTCGGCATCGGTCATTTACCACCTGCTCTGGTGGCCGCGTCTCGAAGGACGCGATCATTTCCCCGACGGGCCCTATATCATCTGCCCCAACCACCGCTCCTGGTTCGACCCGCCGCTGGTCAGTGTCCTGACTCACTGGCGCGAAATCGGATTTCTCGCCAAGGCCGAACTGCACGCCAACCCGATCATCAGCCGCCTGTTGTGGTCGTGGAATGCCTGCCCCATCCGTCGCGGCGCGATCGACCGTACTGCCATACGGCAGGTCATGGCGCTGCTCGAACGCGGTATTCCGATGCTGGTTTTCCCGGAGGGGACCCGCTCCCGGACCGGGAAAATGCTCCCGCCGCGTCCGGGCGTCGGCCTTCTGGCTCGCAATGCAGCGGTACCGGTCGTCCCGGCCTACATCTTCGGGAGCTTCCGGATCGGCCGGGCGCCGTTTTGCTGGGGACGGCTGCGCATGCGGGCGGGCCCCCCGATCACGGTTGAGGAAATCCAGGGCTTCGGCGATAACAAAGAGGGATACCGGGCCCTGAGCCGCCACATCCTCGAACGCATCTGTGACTTGGGCGACGACCCGGCCCGGGATCGCGCGGCCGCCTTTGGCGATGCCGCCGCCGCCCCACGCTGATGGGGCGAAAAAAGGGCTTGGTTGGCGCGACCGAATTGGGCATTTTACGGGGCTTTTTGCCTCCGGCGAATAGCCGCCCGAAAGGGCGAATGCTTCAGTGTTTGGGAGGAATAGCTCAGTGTCACCAACAGACGAAACCAAGAAAACCACAACCCCAACCAAGGCGCCGCGCGCCACCGGCTCGAAGAAGACCACCACGCGTGCCGGAAGTAAGTCCGCGGCCGGGAAGAAGTCCAAGACCACGGTGAAGAAGAAGAAGGTCGCCGAGGTCCAAACCGAGGGCCTGCAAAAGACCGCCTCGGTACGACGCACCAAGTCGGTCAAGCGCGCCGAACGGCCGGTCGAGGTCGCCACGGCCGTCGCGGAAGTGGAAGAGATTTACGCGCCCGATTGGGACGATGCGGAGTTCTCGGCGGAGGACGACGAGAAGTTGTCGATCCTCTACGACGAGACGATCGCCAACGTGCGCGAAGGCGAGGTCGTTAAAGGCCGGGTTCAGGCGGTCGGACGCGATGAGGTGATCGTCGACGTCGGATTCAAATCCGAAGGCGGCATCCCGATCGGCCAGTTCGGCGAGACCCTGAACATCAAGGTCGGCGACGAAATCGACGTCTTCCTCGACGCTGTCGAGGATCAGGACGGACAACTGGTACTCTCGAAAACCAAAGCCGACTTCCTGCGCGTGTGGGACACGATTCGCGAAGCGCACGAGGAGGGAGCGGTTCTGGACGGGCGCATCCTGCGTCGCATCAAAGGAGGGCTGGTCGTCGATCTCTTCGGCGTCGAAGCCTTCCTGCCCGGTTCACAGGTGGGCTTGCGGCAGGTGATCGACTTCGACTCGCTCATCAACGAGTCCCTGCCGATGAAGATCATCAAGCTCAACAAGAACCGGCGCAACATCGTTGTCTCGCGGCGCGTGGTGCTGGAGGAAGAACGCGACGAGTTGCGCGGTCACCTGCTCAACGAGATCGCGGTCGACCAGGTGCGCCGCGGACGCGTCAAGAACATCACCGATTTCGGCGTCTTCATCGATCTGGGTGGCGTCGACGGACTCTTGCACATTACCGACATGTCGTGGGGACGGATTCGTCATCCCTCGGAAATGGTCTCCGTCGGGGAGGACATCGACGTCAAGATTCTCGATTTCGACACGCAGTCTCAGCGGATTTCCCTCGGTCTCAAACAGCTGACGCCGTATCCCTGGGATGACGTCGACACGAAGTACCCGGTCGGCAGCCGCGTGAATGGGAAAGTTGTCTCGATCACCGACTACGGCGCCTTTGTGGAGCTGGAGAAGGGTGTCGAGGGGCTGGTCCACATCTCCGAGATGTCCTGGACCCACCACGTCCGTCACCCGTCCAAATACATGCAAGTCGGCGATGCGATCGAAGCGATGGTCCTCAGCGTCGACAAGGAACACCAGAAGGTCTCGCTCGGCATCAAGCAGCTCGAGCCTGATCCCTGGTCGACCGTCGAGCTGAAGTACCCGTCGGGATCGCGTCAGGAGGGACGGGTCCGCAACCTGACCGCGTTCGGCGCCTTCATCGAACTCGAAGAAGGCATCGACGGACTCGTGCACATCTCCGATCTGTCGTGGACGCGCCGTGTCCAGCATCCGTCCGAAATCCTGAAGAAGGGCGATATGGTGCCGGTGATTGTGCTCAACATCGACGCGGAGAACCGCAAGATCTCACTCGGGCACAAGCAGGTCCTCGACGATCCCTGGCCGACCTACCACGAACGTTTCCGGGTCGGCAACGAGATGAAGGGGACCGTCGTCCGGCTGCTCGAACGCGGCTTGGTCGTCGATATCGACGAAGAGGTCGAGGGCTTCGTGCCGCTCAATCAACTCGGCAAGAAAGACCTCGAGAAACCCGAGCTGGCGTTCAAGATCGACGACATCCTCAATCTCCGGGTGATCGAGTTCGACCCGACCAACCGCCGGATCGTCCTTTCGGTGGACGCCTACTACCGCGATCGCGACCGCGCCGAATTCGAAGACTTCCTCACGGCGCATCCGACCATCGAGATAACGGTAGCCGATGCGGCCGGTGTCGAAACCGAACCGGACGCGGAAGGCAAGGGGAAGACCGAAGCGTCGACAGAGACTGAGACGGAACCGGTCGCCGAGACAACCGAACCCGTTGCTGAAAGCGAACCGACCGCGACGGACAAGGTCGAACCGGCTGTCGCCGCCGAAGTACCTGAAGAGGTGCCCGACACGCCGACGCCCGACCCTGAGACCGAACCGTCCGATGACACGGACGAGGCGGATTCCGACGCGGCGGACGCCGAGAAACCGCCGGAAGTGTAGTCGTTCCATCATTATTGGAAAACGAACACCGCGGGCCGCCCGATCCTGGGGCGGCCCGTTTCTCTTTCTCAGCTGACCGCGGAAACTGCAGGCAGGGTACCCCATCCGCTCTGCTGCGGGATCGTACCCGACGGCGACTCGGCACAAGCTCACGGTGTTGGGGCAGGGGTGGTCCGCAGGTCGTCTGCGACTGCGGCGGCAGCTAATAGCCTTCCACCTCAGGGTGCGCTGAGAACTGATCGGCGACGACCCACCAACGGCCGTTCTCCTTGATCAGGATGGCCATGTCACGGCCCGTCGGGTTGAACTGCATGCCATCGCGCTCGCAAAGCATGTCATACAGATACGTCACGACGGCGGTGTGATTGTAGACCTGAACGTGCACCGAGCTGGTTTTCCACGAGAGGATCCTGGTCCTCTCGGCGTACGCAATCCATGCTGCGGCGCACGCCTCCCGCCCAACGAGCGGCATCCGGTCGCTCACCGTTATCGCGACCATCGTCTCGTGGAAGTAGTTGCGGACGTCGGCGGGATTCCCGGACGTCCAGCATTGATTCAAAGCCTCCACGGTCTGCCACACCTCGTTGGCCACGTTGCTCATCGATTGAACCTCCTCCGTCGCCTTGAATGAATACCGCCCAAATCCGAACCGGGTACTCCATCAGCTCTGCTGTGGGATCCTCCCCGGTGGCGACTCGGCACCAGACGATCTTGTGGAACGCCCCGCGGGCGGATGCCTGCGCACAGTAGAACTGTGCGGTACCCAGTCCGAATTGCGAAGCACTCAGGGGCGCGGGCCCAATCCGAGCGCCCCTATGTACCCGTTAAAAGGCATGTACACACTGTCGGTCACGGTCAGCGTATTCAGATCGATGACTTGTAAGGGACCGGTTCTCATCGGCGCGGTGACAACCGTGCGGTCGTCCGGCAGAAACCTCACCTTGCTGGCCCGGTTGATGTCGGTGTACACGGTAAAACGCTTGAGATGCCGCATCTCGTCCAAATTGAAGATGTCCACAGTCCGAGGAGAATCCCAAATGAAGGGCTTGCTGGGGTCGGTGACAACCGCCATGGCACCGTCGGCACTTACGGCTACCTCCCCGTAGTAGTAGGATAATCGGTGTTCGAACAGTGTCTCGCCGGTCTGCAGGTCCCCAACCAGGAACCACGCCACACCAGCAGATCGTACTCCGAGAGCCAGCACGGTCGTTCTGTCAGGATGGAGTCGGACATATCGGACCTCGAGAGCTCGACTGCTGCCAACGTGCGGGATGTACCGGCCGCGTGTCTCTCCGGTCACTACATCAATCACCGTGACAATCGTATCGATGATGTAGACGCCGTGACTGTCCAGCACCGTCGCGGCAACTTCTGTGCCTTCAATCGGGGCTTTCCCGATGTGCAGACTATCGGGCAAAGTCCGCACGATGCTCCCGTCCTCGGTGTTGACAACGAGCCATCCTGAGTACCCAAATGGTGACCCGTCTAGCCAGTCCTGTCCATAGAGGATTAAGCGCCCCCTATCGAGGATCTCCATGCCGGTCCCGGTCGTAGGTATCCTCCAGACTGTGTCGAGACCCGCGTTGTTGAGTCGCAGGTGATTCCCATGCAGAAAGATTGATCGCCCGTCAGGCGAGACTGCCATCTCAGCGGGCATCCACGACAGCGGGATGGAATCCAGGAGTTCCAGGCTGTCGGCGTCGTAGACATACAGGACGTCTCTCCACTGTTCCCCTCCTGGGTAGTATCCCCCAGTGGTCACGTAGATGTTGTAGTTGACCGGTTTAGGCTCCAAGCCCCGCCGGGACGTGCAGGCGAGGATCAGCAACAGAGCAGCCAGCCCAAGAGTCTTGCGACGTAGCAAGAACGGCAACTTCTTCTCCCGTACATCAGCGCGACCTGTAGGTCAGGAGCCCCGCGCTGCTAATAGCCCGATCCCTGACCACCCCGTACTATGAGCGCGGTGCTCCTGACCTACGAAGACTCACGGCCGCGGCCCCAACCCGAGCGCCCCGATCCATTCGTTAAACGGCACGTACACACTGTCGGTCAGTGTCAGCGTTGTCAGATCGATCACCTGCAGAGGACCCGAGGCCCAGGATGCCGTGATGATCCTGCGGTCATCCGGTAGGAATCGCACTCTGCCGACCCGGTTGATGTCGGTGTACACGGTGAAACGCTTGAGATGCCGCATCTCCTCTAAGTTGAAGACGTCCAGAGTCTGAGGAGAATCCCAGGTCCCGGGGTTGCTGGGATCGGTTACAACGGCCACGACACCGTCGGCGCTAACAGCGATCTCCCCGTAGTAGTAGGATAGCCGGTGCGCGAGCAGTGTCTCGCCGGTCTCAATGTCTCCCACCACAAACCACGACACCCCTGCAGACCTCGCTCCAATCAGCATGACCCGTCGGCCATCGGGATGCAGCCTCACATAGTCGATGCGGATAGCGGGGCCTGCGGTGGGGCGGGGAATGTACTGCCCACGTGTTTCGCAGGTCGCCACATCAATGACCGTAACGATCGTATCGATGGTGTAGACTCCGTAGCTGTACAGCACTGTCGCCGCGACTTCAGTGCCGTCAATCGGGCCTTTCCCGATGTGCAGACTGTCGGGTAAGGTCTGCACAATACTTCCGTCCTCTGCGTTGACAACGATCCACCCTGAGTAGCCAAATGGTGAGCCGTCGTGCCAGTCCTGTCCATAGACGATAAGTCGGCCGCGGTCGAGCATCTCCATGCCGGTTCCGACTGTATAGACAGTCCATAGAGTGTCGAGCCCCCCACTTCGGAGGCGGACGCCAGTCCCATGCAGAAAGACTGATCGCCCGTCGGGCGAGACCGCCATCTCAAAAGGCCCCGTTGACAACGGGACGGAATCCAAGAGGTGCAAACTGTCGGCGTCGTAGACATACAGGACGTTTCTCCAGTGTACCCCTCCTGGGTCGTATCCCCCGGCGGTCACGTAGATGTTGTACCTGACCGGCTCGGGTTCCATCCCCCGCCGCGATGTGCAGGCCGCCACCAGCCCCAAGGCGACGACCGCTGTGACCGCCACCGTCCGCAAGATGATCCTACGGGTCCGATCCATCACATGTCCTCCCTGAGTCGACCCTTCGCGGGCCATTCTTCGGGTTCCGATCTGGTTCCTCCTTTCTCAACATTGCGGTTTGATCGCCCTCTCGCCAGCGGTTCCTCATCGCAGCGGTTCGCGGGGATGGGCTCGCTCCTCCCGCACTGATACCTCCTCTCCTCCCGGGCACACCACGCCCTCGCCCGAAATGGGCTGCGCCTGCCTCTTATCGCGCAACCCCGAATCGGGTTAACGACTGATGACCGGCGCCGCTCCCAACGTGTGGGAAGGGCACTGGCCCTGTTTCAGATTGCTGGGACTCCCCTGCCTCGAAGTCCCCACACCGCTACTGCCGTACGTCATACAAGTCACAGTTGAGACAGGGGGATATTCCAGATATTTCTCACGGGCGGCGAGAAAATCCTGCGCGAGGGGCGCGTACAGCCGAGGCCGGCTGTGCCACATTTTCTGATCCGGCCCCGGGGTGTGGGGCGATGGGGCCTGGCGTCTCGGGACTGTCGGCGGGTGGCCCTGTGAAAACCGTTGACGGCGGCCTACGCTGGCATACCTTCCGCTATCGCAGACACCCGTGCTCCCACTCTGGAGCACTGACGCAGGCAGTGAGTCACTATCGAGCAGGAGCAAGACTAAGATGAGAAACCTTCACCACCACCCGATGCACACACGCCTGGTCGTGTGGATTGCAGCAGCCGTCGTGGTGCTGACGATGAATACTGCCTCGGTCGCGCAAACACCCGATCCCCTCGCAACGGTGCTGGCGCAGGTCGGCATGACGGCCGACGACCTGACCTTTGATTACGACGATATGTCGAATTACGGGGGCGATGAGTTTGTCCTGCCGTTGTTCCGGACATACCACCGGCACCCGCTGCGTATCCCATATTATGTCGATTTCCACGCCGACTGGCTGCTGGGCAACTGGCGGAATGCCTCGGGCGTCATCGGATTCTGCTCGCAACGGATTGATGAGGGATCGCGGCGCGGGCTGATCGGCGACCCGGCCGAGAAGTACCGTCTCGCCGCCGATTCGCTAACGTTCAACCAGGTGCTGGACTCTCTCGCCGTGATCGCAGGGTGGAGCGGGTCGTTCAACATGACTGCCGCCAACCAGGAAAGGTGGGCTGGGCTGCCGCCGCTGCTGCGGCATGCGGTAGCGGCGATCATCTATGCGGCGGCGGACACCTACCGCTGGCGGGAGCTGGCGTTTGCCGACGTGGCGGAGCGCTACGACATGCCCAAAATGTACCAGAAGATGCTCCGCGTGCCCTCCTGGGATGATGAGGCGTACGACACCGAGGTCTACGAATTCATCCATCTCCCGCGCTGGAAGTACCTGTACGTCGGCGCACAGGATCTCGCGCGCGTCGTGCGTTGGGCTGCGGATACGCTGGCGACCGCGACGGTGCCGGACGACTTTGCTTACAGGTTGGAAACACCCTGGGGTGTTATCGCGATCGGCGGTGGCGGTGATGACGAGTATCCGGCTGATGATTATCTGCTCATCGTCGATTTCGGCGGTGATGACGTCTATGCGGGCGGGGCGGCCAACCGTTCGTACGATCACCCGGTCTCGATCCTGATCGATTGTGACGGCGATGACCGCTACAGCGCCGTTGCTGATTCGCTTCTGCCCTCTTTCGGAGGTGGCGTGTTCGGATACGCGTACCTCTTCGACTGTGCGGGCAACGATGAATATCACGGAGCGAGCGTATCGCAGGGCGCGGGACTGTTCGGTGTCGGGTGTCTGGTTGATGAAAGCGGCGACGACCGCTACATCGCGCACATGACATCGCAGGGATCGGGGACGTTCGGAATCGGCATCCTGATCGACTCGACCGGGACCGACCGTTACGACACCTACCTGAGTTCGCAGGGTTACGGCTTCACGAAGGGAATGGGCCTGCTGCTCGACATGGAAGGCAATGATACCTATGTCTCGAATGATACCGATATTCGCTACCCGTCATCGCAGAGCGCCGAGCACAATGACGCCCTCTCGCAGGGATGCGGCTTTGGTCTGCGGCACGACTATATCGACGGCTACTCCCTCGCGGGCGGGATCGGGTATCTGATCGACGGGGGCGGCGACGACGTGTATTCGGCCGGCCTGTTCGCGCAGGGATGCGCGTACTGGTACGCGATCGGCGTTCTGTGGGATCGATCAGGACACGACCGTTACAACGGGATCTGGTACGTCCAGGGTTCGGGCGCGCACTTCGGGGCAGGGTACCTCAACGACAAGTCGGGGAACGATCACTATGTCGCGACGATGAACATGGCGCAGGGCGCCGGGCACGATTTCACGATCGGCTTCCTCCTCGATGAAGCGGGAGACGACGAGCACGACGCGCCCAACCTGTCACTTGGCGGCGGTAATGCCAACGGGATCGGCTTGTTCTGGGATAAGGCCGGCAACGATCAGTATCGCGTCACGGCGGGGACGACGCTGGGCCGTGCCAACGTGGCCGGCGCCGCCGCATCGCTACGCGACTCGATTCCGACGATTGGCGTCTTCATTGATGCCGGCGGCGGCAACGACCGCTATCCCCCGGAAAAAGACTTCGCCCGCAACGACACGGTCTGGACGCAGCGCGGCACGAACGTTGAGAAATCGCTTAACACGGAAAAGGGCTGCGGCGGGGATTTCTAACGAGCCCTCGTTCCGGAGGACATGTCCCACGTGGGACGACCGACCGCGTAAGGAGTCGATGTTCCGCTGTCGCCGTTCTTCCTAATCCCGGATATACCAGCATGTTAACCCGCGACGCACAGTGATACGATATCAGTTGTGATCATCTCACAATAACAGGACATAAATTAGCATCTTATAGCAACCCCTCCTCATTTGAGCAAATCCTCAAACGACATCCTGCACTTTCCGGAAGAAAGTCCTTTTCTCCGGCAACCACTCGACATACTTATTAAGTCCAATCGTCGCGTGCCGGTCAGCGCATGAACACAGACTCCTCTCTGATCCGGCGCGGCTGATAAGTCTCACCCAACCTGAACCGGATTCCCTTGGGACACGGGCAGGTCAGAAAGAACAGTGAAAGCGATTCGATCCACGGCGTCGGTGCCGGTGGACTCTCGGTGTGGGCGAGAGGCGCTGGGAGCGATGAGATGTGTTGCAAGCAGCAGGCACCGACAGACAGGTTCGGACGGTGAAAGGAGGACGCGTGACGTAGTGCCGTAACGGGCCATGTGCACATCCCCCGGTCCGGAATCCGCGCGTTCGGAGAGCGGGCCGGCAACCCGGATGCGTTACCGCTCGCAGAGACGACAAAGCGCTCGGCGTCCGGAACGTGACACGACAGAGAGTAACACCATTCCATCGGAGGAGAAGGAATGAGAAAAACGCGTCTCACCTCACCAGCCGTTCTGTCACTCGCAGTCCTCCTGCTTGCCTCGGCATTGGTATGGGTCGGCTGCTCAGGCGACCTGTCGACGAGCGGCACACCCGCCGAGAGTCTGGCGAAGTTGCAGCCCAATCTACCGGCCGACCTCGCCCAAGTGATGGCTGTCCAGGACGCCCACACCGGATCGCTCATGAGTATCGACGGCGTGGTCGGGACCGGAACGGGTCTTAACGAGGACGGCAACCTGGTCGTCAAGGTGTTCACCGCGCGCGCCGGGGTCAGCGGGATCCCGTCATCGCTCGACAACGTCCCGGTTGAGATCATGCACACCGGACCGTTCACCGCCCACAACGGCATTCTGACCGAACGGTATCGTCCGGTGCCGATCGGCGTCTCGGTCGGCAACAATCTCGAGTGCGCCTGCGGCACGATCGGCTGCGTGGTCGAGAAGGACGGCCAGAAGTATATCCTGAGCAACAACCACGTGCTGGCCAGATCAAATGCGGCCTCGATCGGGGAGGACATCGTCCAACCCGGACGTTACGACAATAAGAGATGTGAAAACCGCGTCGCCACCGACAAGGTCGGGGAACTGGCCGACTTCGAACCGATCGCGTTCGACGGGGCCAACAACTACTTCGACGCCGCGATCGCGGTCTATACCACGGCCGACGTGACCTGCGCCACGCTGCCCGAGTTCTACGGCCTGCCCGGAACGACCGTGGTGGACGCCTATGTCGGCATGTCCGTCAAGAAGGTCGGACGGACCACCGCTCTCACGGTCGGGACGGTCGATGCGATAAACGTCACGAGCTCTATCGGTTACAGCACCGGGAGCGCCATCTTCGTCAACCAGATCATGACCACGAAGGGCTTCGACAAGTCCGGTGACTCCGGTTCCATGGTGGTTACCAACGACGCCAACAACAATCCCGTAGCCCTGCTCTTCGCCGGTACCGGCAGCGGCATCGCGATCGTATCGCCGATCGCCCCGGTCTTCGAACGTTTCGGCGTAACGATTTGCGGTAACTGATCGACGAGTTCGATTCAAGATGTTCCGAAGAAGCGGGAGTTCATCGAATTCCCGCTTCTTCTATTACGGGAGGAGCCGATCCGCTCCGGGGGAACACCCTGGGCAAGTTCAGTGGCACACTGGTATCAGCATCTCGGACAGTCAGTAGCGCCCACCGTATTGGGCGCTCGGCCACGGCTGCGGGCCCAACTATCTTGACCACGACAGTCCAGTTTAGATTTCTTTCCGGCGTCCGATTCCGGTCATTGTGCGTATATTGATTAAGATGCGCCGCTGGGTCTCGACCATCGCCCTTGCCCTTGCGGTCCCTGCGTTGCTGGGACTGCAGACCGTTTGCGGGCCGCTGGTGGCCTGCGAGTTCGGCAGGTGTGCCGTCACGGTCTGCGAATTCGACGCAGCGAGCGCCGAATGGGTCTGCGTGGCCACCGAATGCGAACCCGCCCCGCCGGAATCGGTCCGGACCCGGCCGAAGACTTCATCCGGCTGCGGCGGTTGTGGCGGCGGGCTCAAGGTCGCCGAGTCTTCGCCCTGTCCCCCGCCACCGGCGTCAGGACAGGCCTGTTCCTCTGAACCGGATAAACCCAAAGACTGCGACCGCCCCTGCTCGGAGTGCACCAGTTCATGTGATGCCTGCCTGCCCGGGCGGGTTCTCGCGGTTCCGATAGACAACGGCATCACCCGTAAATCATTACTGCCGCCGACGCCTGCCGAGGGCGCGACGATTGCGTTGCAGGACGCCGAGCGCTGGTGGACCGAACAGCATTCCCACTCTCCCCCGCCGCCGATCATAGCCCAGGCGGGTCTCCAGATGTGTATCGCCAAGTGCTCCTTCCTGTTATGAGCCGACGGGACGGTTGTTGAACGCGGGTCTCGAACCCGTACACAGACAACAAGTCGGACATAACCTAAGGAGAAGTACATGACAGAGAACCACCGCATCATGCGTGCGGCGCTGGTTGTCGTGGTGGCGGTCGTCTTTGTCGTCGCGGCGGCGCCGATGGCATCGGCAGAGTCGTGCCACAAGTCGGCGAACGCGACCGAGGTCACCGTCGTCTGCAAGAGCGCCGACGGCTGCAAAGGCACCTGCGGCTCCGACTGCAAAGGCAACTGCGACGCCGCCTGCAAGGCGACGTGCAGTGTCGAGTGCAAGGCGAAGTGCGATGCCGAATGCAAAGGCCAGTGCGACAAGCACTCCAAGGCGGCACAGGACGCCGGTTGCCGTGGGCATGGTGCTCGGACGGAAGCCACACAGGCGAATGTGACGGTGACGACAACGGCAGCTACGGTCGGCACGGGTGCATCATGCTGCCCGACGGCCGATCCGAAGTGCTGTCAGCCGCCTGATGCTCAGTGCTGCAAGGCCGCTGACGCGAAATGCTGCAAGTCGGCGGGGAGTGAGACGATCAAGACCTCGGCCGCTGGGGGAAAAACCCAGGGTCCGACCTGATCGTCTTCATCGTAGCGCGAACACCGAGGGCCGGGATTGCGATCCCGGCCCTCATTCATGGTAGGGTGGGCTACGCCCACCTTCCGCCCGGGAACGCGCTCGCCGGCTTGGTGGGCGGAGCCCCGCTGCGCGGGATCTTCGACCCACCCTACGCGGGAGCAAGCGCCGCGCGTCGGAAACAGAGGCCGGTCCCGGGGTCAACCAGTTCCGGGCCGGTCATTTGCAGCGGTGAATAGACCAGACGCGGCGGTGCGTTGTCGTCGGTGACGAAGGGAAACTCCCGGCGGCGGCAGATCACCTCGGCCAGTCCCGCGGCCACATCGGGCGGGAGCGCCACGCCGACTGATGTCCGCGGCCGCTCCAACGGGGTCACGAAACACCGGTCCTGTCCCGACATGGTCGCGCCGAACCGCACGAGGTGACGATAGT
>DATKYL010000240.1:0-2248 GCA_035528515.1 Acidobacteriota bacterium
CCGGCAGAATCCCGCTCTCGTGCAGAGCTTCGATCGAACAGCGCGCAGGCGGGTCACCACATGGGAGTTGCATGACTGGGCGCCGGCGGAGGAGACGGAATCGGAGGCCAACGGCACGTACCCTCTTCTTCATGTGGCGCCGGTGGAGTTCCAGGTGGGCCGCAACAAGGGACGCACCGACTCATGGGAGGCGCTCGGTAAGTGGTACTGGTCGCTTGCCAAGAAGAGCCTCAATCTGAGAAAGCAGCAGAAAGCAGATGTCGACCGGTATCTGCAGGATTACTACGGTGAGCGAGCCCGCGCGGCGGCACTGAAAGACTGGGTGTCCGATCACTGGCGTTATGTCGCCATCGAGGTCGGGCTGGGCGGCTGGCGTCCCCAGCAAGCACGGGAGGTTTTCGATAACCGTTACGGCGACTGCAAGGACGTCGTCTTTCTGTGGGTCGCCATGATGCGTCAGGCCGGTCTGGAGGCTTACCCGGCACTGATTCGCGCCCGCGATCCACTGCCAATCGACCCCGATTTCCCCAAGGACTGGTTCGACCATGTCGTCGGCGTGGCCATAATCAATGGGGACACGCTGTGGGCCGATCCTTCCGACTCGCGGTACCCGCTCGGATCGCTGCCGCCTCGATGCGAATCACGCTGGGCACTCGTCGTCGGCGATTTCGGCGGGCAGCTGATGCGAACTCCTTCACGGGACGCGCGCGACAACCGTCTGGCAACGCACACCGAGGGAACACTCGACGAGGAGGGGAACCTGACCTTCCGCACCCGTATGGTGGTCAGCGGACATTTCGCGCGCCTGCTCCCGGTTCATGATGAACTGGAACAGAGGATGGCGGCCGCGGTCATTCTCGGCGTCGCTCCCACCGCCGTTGAGGGAACCCTCGAACGATTCGAGGTCGTCGGATCCGATTCAATCACCGCCGATCTTCAGGGTCTCATCACCGGCTGGGCCCTGGCCGATCCCGGTCAAGTCCAGATGCACCCCCGACTGGCAGGATGGGTCGCCGCCGATACGCTGGCCGGACGGCCCGACCCCACACGGGTTGATTTCCCCAGGATGGTATATGATACACTCATCATCCACTTTCCACCCGACTGGACACCCGAACTCTGGCCCGCGGCACCGTTTCACTCCGAGACCGCCGGCGAGCTGGGTGAAGTGCGGACCTTTGAGGCGGGAACGTTGACGATCCGCCGGCATGTACGCTGGGAGGGAAGCGGCCGCTCGGAGACCGAACGCCGTGGCGCCGCGCGGCTGAGTCGGGCGTTCCAGCGAGCACGCGATGCCGAATGGCTGTTCCGACGAATCGACACCAATCAACCGGCCGATGAACCGTCACGACCGGATTCCCTCTCGAGCCCCGTCGAAGAAACAGGCGACTTCCAGCTCCCTGACACAACGAACGGACCGGGACCCGGCCGCTGATTCCCGGCGCCGCCGCCCGACCGCAAGTTTAGACCCGATCCGCTTGACTGTCCTCCCACAGAACGCATAGCTTTCGGCAACTCAATGAACCACCCGCAACGGCGGGCACGGGATTCAACGTGATGCCGAGCAACCTCTCCGGGGCCGAACAAGGGCGTGTCAGGAGCAACAAAGACCGAGGGGGAGGAAACACGAATGAGACTGGAGCAACACCATCTGAAAGGTGACGTGATCAGCTACCGTGAATCACCGAATCGCTCCGGGCCATTCGGGCCGGATCTGCCGGACACGGTCGTCATTCACTTCACTGCCGGCGCGTCGCTCGATTCATCGGTGACAGCGTTGTGCGATCCACACCACCGAGCCTCGGCACACTGCGCAGTCGGACGTGACGGGCGCGTCGTGCAACTGGTGCCGTTCGACACAAAGGCCTGGCACGCCGGCCGGAGTTCCTACGGCGGACGCGACGGATTCAATCATTACGCGATCGGCATCGAGATCGACAACGCGGGCCAACTGCAGCGGTCGGGCACCCAGTTCGTGTCCTGGTTCGGACGATCGTATCCCGAGAATCAGGTCCTGGAGGCCGTGCATCGCAATCAGACGACGCCGGCCTTCTGGCACCGATACACCGACGAGCAGATCGCAGCCGTCCAGGAAATCTGCTTCCTGCTCAAGGAGCACTACCCGATCGGGACAATTCTCGGTCACGAGGAAATCGCGCCGACCCGCAAGGTCGACCCGGGACCCGCCTTCCCTCTCGACAAACTCCGCGAACACGTCTTCGGGAGCAACCGTGCGGAGGACGGTCCG
>DATKYL010000241.1:0-3831 GCA_035528515.1 Acidobacteriota bacterium
GATCTGGCCGGGGACAGCCGGCCCCGGAACTCTGGAGGCAGACCACCGCCGTCCTTGGTATCGGATGCCGGATTGGTTATAATGACCGACTGATACGGACAGCGACCGGGACCCGGTACGCAGGAGGGACAATGAAGGTCAAATCATACGAGAAGGATGGCGTCCACATCATCGAGGCCAAGGGCAAGTTCCTGGGCGGGGCCGACACCGGCGAACTCGACGAACGGCTCTATGCCCTTTTGGGTCGTGAGGCCAAGAAGGTGATCCTCGACCTCGGCAACGCCGACTGGATCAACTCGTCAGGCATCGCCATCCTGATCCACCACTGGAAGAAATTTCGTGATATCGGTGGAAGCCTGAAGCTGGCCAGGCTGACGGAGAAGATCGAGAAGATCCTCGTCATTTCCAAACTGACGACCGTCTTCGAGACCTACGACAGCATCGACGATGCGCTCGCCAGCTTCAAGAAGTAAGCTGCACCGAAGCGGCGGATCGGATCTGACACACCCCCCGAGCGGCCCCTGCGGCGGGACGTCGGGGGGTGCGTTTATGCACACCCGTACCGGAGAGGTTGAGACGCAATGACTGATCTGAAGGGACTGCGAACAGTCGTGACGGGGGCATCGAAGGGGATCGGCCGTGCCGTAGCCGAGCGACTCGCCGACGAGGGTGCGAAACTGGCCCTGATGGCACGGACGGAAGAACTCCTGTTGGAAAGGGCATCGGACTGCAACCGACGTGGCGCCGAGGCGCGGCCCTATGTCTGTGATGTCTCAGACGCTCAGGCCGTCGCCGATCAGTTCACGGCGGCACTGGAGTGGCTGGGCGGGATCGATCTCTTGGTCAACAACGCGGGCCTGGGCTATTTCGGGTCGATCGAGGACCTGTCGGTGGGACAGTTCGATGAGATGATCGGCACCAATCTCCGGGGCGTGTTCCTCTGCTCCCGGGCTGTGGTCCCTCGCATGAAGTCAGATGGGGGCGGGATGATCGTCAACATCGCCTCGATCGCGGGCAAATCCGGCTCGCTCGGGGGCGCCGGCTACTGTGCCTCCAAGTTTGGGGTCATGGGACTCAATGAGTGCATGGGCCTGGATCTGAGATCCCACGGCATCCGCGTCACCGCGATCTGCCCCGGCTCGGTCAACGCCCCGGATTTCCGTCAGGGACGCTCCACACGGATCAAGAGTGAAAACATGATCCAAGCCAGCGACGTTGCCGAGGCGGTTGCCTATGTTGCCCACCAGCCGCCACGTATCTTCTTGCGAGAGATAGAGATACGCCTCACGCGCAAAGAATGAGCCGTAGGGGGCTCTGCGCGGAGACCCTGACCCTCCTGTCTTCTGGCTGCCCTCTACCGGGTGATCCTGTGGGCGCGACGCGTGTGGACCGGCTCGTGGTGGCGGTGATCGTGCGATTGCGCAGACTCCTGCAGACGAATTCCGCCCTCATCCACCATGCCGAGAGGTTGATTTTTCTATTGCCGGGTTACCGAAACACGACCAGATTGAAATGACTTGAGGGGGGGCGGGTTTACTACCGTCCAACTGACTGCATCGATGACGACGAACCGATTGACTAGGCGCCCGGGAGTAACGGACTTGGCGGGCCCGGTTGCCATTGTCGCTGAAGGCAGTGGAAACGGGAACGGGTCCGGGAAAATGCCCTCGTTCAAACTCGATGTTTTCGAGGGGCCGCTCGATCTGCTCTTGTTTCTGATCCGGCGTGACGAGATCGATATCACCGACATCCCGATTGCCCGGATTACCGCCGAGTATCTCGGTCTGCTGCGGTTGATGGAGGCCTGTGATCTCGAGGTGGCTGGCGAGTACATCGTCATGGCCGCTACGCTCATGCGCATCAAGTCGGCGATGCTTCTCCCGCGTGACCCCGAGGCGGAGGAGGACGAAGACCCGCGCGAGGAATTGGTCCAGGCGCTGTTGGAGTATCGCAAGTTCAAAGAAGGATCCAAGATTCTCGCCCGGCAGGAGACGCTCGAACGGTTGGTGTACGCGCGGGCCGACTTCGCCTCCGGCCCGTTGCCGGCCAAGTCCTGTTTCGTCATGGATCAGACATTCTACGATCTCCTGCAAGCGTTTCAGGATGTTCTCCGTCGCAACGAGAGTGATGATGCACACGACGTGGTGGTACCCGAGCACACGGTCGAACAGCGAATTGCGGAGCTTGAAGGCCTGATCGCCGCCAACGAGCGTCTCGATTTCGCGGCCCTGTTTGCGGGGCTGGCGGCCCGCTGGTTGATCATTGTAACGTTCCTGGCGATCCTCGAACTTATTCGCTTGCGACGCATCACGGTGCGTCAACCGCGGCCGTTCGGCGACATTGTTCTGCTCCGCCGCGAGAGCAACGACGCGAGGGGGGAGTAACCGACCATGATCGACGAAACCACCGTGGTCGTCGACCACGATACGAACGATCAGATCGAAGTGCCGGAGGCAACCGCTCTCTCGGCCGACGAGCGTTTTCTCGCGGCCGTCGAAGCGCTCCTCTTTGCGGCGCATGAACCGCTGCCTGCTGCGACATTGTGCGCGGTCAATGGTCACGCGGTCTGGTCGCTCGATCAGGTGATCGGCGAGATCAACGAACGACTGGCATCGGGCGGACACCCGATGCGCGTGCGCAAAGTGGCAGGCGGGTATCAAATGCATCTTCTGCCCGACTTCGCCGCGATCGTGGAGGCGCATCTGATGAAGACCCGGACGCAGCGTCTGTCCCGCGCCGGTCTCGAGACCCTCGCCATCGTTGCCTACCGCCAACCCTGCACCACGCCCGAGATCGAACACGTGCGCGGCGTCGCTTGCGACGGCGTGCTGCGGACTCTGCTCGAGCGCAACCTGATCACCATCAAGGGACGCTCGGATGCGCCGGGACGGCCGTTACTCTACGTGACCACGAACGAGTTTTTGCGCTACTTCGGGTTGAATTCGCTCGACGAACTCCCGGCCGAGGAACAACTGCGCGAACTGATGGCCGCGCAGACGCCGTCTGAGGGCGATCCTCTCGCCGCCTATGCCGCCGCCACCCGCCAGGAAAGCATCTTTGGCACGGTCGTGATCAGGCGCGGCCCGGAATCCGGCGGCAATGGTGAGCCGGGACGGTTCGTCATTGAAGAAATCAGTAGTGCATCGAATAACGGAGAGTGGGAAGAGGCCGGAGAAACGACCGCCGCGACCGAACCTGAGGAGGCGTCCGATAACGGCGCACCCGAGACGGTCACATCCCCCCATCCTGCCGTCGCCGGTTGATCCGGTCATCCCCCCCACCGTTCGCGGTCTTCCCGCAAGGCTGATGACGCACACAGAGGAAGAGACGGAGCGCCTGAATCGATACCTGTCACGGGCGGGTGTCGGCTCACGGCGGCGCGCCGATCAATTGATCGCCGCCGGCCGCGTCCGATTGAACGGGACGGTCGTCGAACAACTGGCGACACAGGTGCGTCCCGGGAGGGATGTCGTTGTCCTCGACGGCAAGGTGATGACGCCGCCGGCATCGAGTGATATCTGGATCGTCCTGAACAAGCCGGCCGGATCGCTGACCACGCGTCGGGATGTGCGGGGGAGGCCGACCATCTTCGATCACTTGCCGGAGAAATGGCGGAGCTTGATCCCGGTCGGTCGCCTCGACCTCGATACGGGAGGTGCTATTCTGCTGACGTCCAACGGGTTCGACGCCAATCGGCTGATGCATCCCCGCTACCAGATTGATCGCATCTATGAGGCCTCGGTCGATGGATCGCCGGCTCCGTCGGAACTGCATGCCCTCTCCCGCGGGATCGACCTGGGCGATCCGACACCGGCACGTGCCGAGGCGCGC
>DATKYL010000242.1:0-10379 GCA_035528515.1 Acidobacteriota bacterium
GCCTTTGGGTGGTCCTCCGATCCCAGGGCTCACGCCCTGGGCTAAGCTCCTGTCACACCACGCGTCTGTTCTCGATCAGGACACGGTTTGCGTGATCGCCGTCGGCCTCGTCGGCGCAGCGTGAGGTTTTTCAACAGGCCCCAAGGTCCGGGCCACCCGTCCTGAGGCAGTAGATGATAGAGGTCGCCTGGAGGCACCACCAAGTGCCTGGATTCCCGCCTGCGCGGGAATGACGATGCAATTGATCGCCTATTGAGTCATCCTCGCGAAAGCGGGGATCCAGGTTTTGGGCGTCGGTACTCTTGAGTTCCTGCGGGGGGGAGGACGCTTGGAACGTGCACCAGAGCAAGACAGTAGACAGATATGTAGGTCAGGAGCCCCGCTCCCTCATACCCGGGTAGTGGTGTCGATCTGTTCCACTGCGAAGGGAGCGGTGCTCCTGACCTACGGCATCCGTCCGCCCCTACGATCCAAAGCCAGACAGAAGAAGAACCCCGGAGAGATGAACTCTCCGGGGTTCGGAATCAGTTGGGGGGATGGTCTTACATCCCGCCTGAACTGCCGCTCTGCGACTTGGGGCTGCTCTCCGTGCTGCCGGCCATCACCTTCTCGGAGCCGGCGACGATGCTGACGTCGACCGAGACTGTCTCGCCGACCTTCGAACCGATGATCGCCATGCCTTCCGGGTCGGTGATGCCGAAATCGGCGAGCGCGAGTCTGAAGCTGGCGCGGGCGGCGAGCAGATCGCCGGGGAGACGGGCGCGGGTCTTGTCGGATTCTTTCATGTAGGTGATGCGTCCGGGTGCCTCGACACTCCGGGTCGTGCCGCGCATCGTAAACTGCCCGACCGCGGTCATTTCGTAAGTCTGAAACTCGTCAGTCGATTTGATGTTCTTCACGTTGCGCACGTCGGTGATGTTGAAGGTGATGTCCGGGTACTGCGCGGCGTTGAACCAGGGCTCGCCCTGCAGGTGCTCATCGCGCATCGGAATGCCGGTGTTGAGGCTGGCGACCGGCACGCTCAGCTCGCCGCGTCCGCCCTTGGTCGGGTTGGCGGGATCGAAGACGAGGTAACCGGAAATCGCGTTGGTAGTGCCGATGATGTCTTCGAGCGGCGCCTCACTCTTGAACGTGATCGTATTGCGCCCCGCGGGATCATCGACCCGGAAGACGGTTCCCATCTCGGCGTACGACGGGTTGACCTTCATCATCGGGGTGGTCGATTCGGCCTGTCCGAAAGCGACGGTCCCGGTCAGGAGGACCAGGGCGAGTGTGAGTCCGGCGAGTTTCATGTGTCTTTGTCTCCTTTGAATTCCCAATCGATCAGTCAGTTCGCGTAGCATCGGTTTCCAGCAACTGTCCGGGTTCAGTTCAACGTTCCTGTTTCTGTTTGCGGCGGGTCCACCAGACCGCCCCGAATGCGACCAGCCACGTCGGCGCCGTCAGTGACACGACCGAAAGCGCGTGCTTGTCGAGGATTCCCCCCGCGGTAGGGAGGAGGCCGAAACGAAAGGCATCGCGGCTCACGGTCTCGGTCGCCGAGGCGCCATCGTACAGTCCCGCTTCCGCGAAAGGATCCTCCGCGTCGGCGTTCCTCGTGACCTCTTCGACAACCTGGTACTTGGTGTAGTAGTCGCCGCCGGTGGCCTGCCAGAGAACGACGACGGCCGCGGTGATCAAGAGGGCGACGACGAGAATCTTACGGCTGCATATGGTCACGGAATCCACCTTCTTCAATTCAACAACGCATCCTGTCTGGTGACAGAGCCTCTGCGCTGACTCCACCGTGCTAAACCACCGACTGGCGAGCCGTGTTCGCACAATCGCGAGATATTTTGTATCCTTTTGGGGTGAAGCAGGATGCGGCGGTGGTGGAGGATTGAACGAGGGCAGACTCTCGCAGAAAAGGGATGCTACATGCTCGTTGGAAGGCTCAACACGGTGCCACGGCTCTTCAGAGCCGTGTCCTTTGTCATGGGCCTAAAGGCCCGTGGCACCTGTCTAATCCTGTGCGGCGGCGGTCGCGGGCTCAGGCAAGGTGGGGCCCCGCATGATGCGCCACCAGCTCAGCGCCAGGAGCGCATCGTGCCGGCGACGGATCTCCTGCAGATCCGGGAGCGGGTCGGGGAGAGGGCGTCCGGCGACCGGATGAATCCCGGTGTTGTCGCCGAAATCGACCACGAAATCGGGCCCGATTACCCGGCCGCGAGCGAAACCGAGGGGGAGATGGTCGGGTGAGAGAATATCCTGCCCGATCGCGTGGTAGGCGAAACCCTTCGGCGCGGCCAGTTCGATCAGGGTCGGCACGATATCGAGATGGCTGCCCACCAGTTCACGCGACGGTTTGAACCCGCCGAGCACCTCGGGCCCGTAGAGCACCAGTGGCACCGAGGCTTTCTCGTAGAACGGCCGGCGGGCGTTGACAAACAGGTGGGAGGCATGATCACCGGTGGCCGCGAAGACGCTGGCGGGCAACCGCGCAGTGGTTTGGCGGATGAACGCGCCGAGATAATGATCGGCGTACCACAGATGACCGAGCCATTTCAGTTCGACCGACCCGTCCCAGACCGACTCCAGGTCGTCGGGCACCGTCCGGACAGGATACCCTTTGGCCCAGACATCGATGTCGTAGGGGAGATGATAAGTCGTCGTCAGAATGACATTGAAACTGGGGGTGTCGTCCTGCACCGTCCGCATGACGAAGTCGTAGACATACTCGTCGTCGACGCCCCAGGTATTGTTCGACGTCCACAGTCCGATGTGGGCGGCACCGTAGGTTTCTTCAAATCCCTGCGCCTCCGCGAATTCACCGATCCGCTGCCAAGTCAGGTAGCCGCCGTAGAAGAGCCGGGTCCGGTAGCCGAGTCGCTGAAAAGTAGCGGCGGCCGACGAGGGAAAGGGTGTCCGCCCGGAAGGCTGGTAGTTGACGTAAACGCCGGCGTTGGCCAGGCCGGTGAAGATCGGTGCCAACGACCACATAGTGCGGGTGGCCGCGGGGAGAAACTGCCGCACGAAGACCCCACTGTCGCCGAGTGCCTTCAGGCTCTCGGTCAGGCGTAGCGACGCGTACTCATCGAGCATCGGCCAGGTATCGTAGGCTTCCCCGATGATCACGAAAATGTGACGCGCCGGATGCCCTTTGGGTCCCTGGGCATACTTGAGCAGGCAGTCGTCGATGTTGCCGGGATTTGCGGCGGTGGGACAGACAACACGTGCCGCTCCCCACAAGTCGCCGTCGGGGCAGAACTCTTCGATCCCCTTTGCGCTTAAGAGCAGGCGGTGGTCCTTCAGTGCGCTTTTCAGAGCGTAGATCGGGTTGAAGACGGCCTTGTTGAGGAACAGATCGGTGGTGATGCCGCCGTCGAGACGCTGAACCGGCCGTTTGCCGACCGAACCCCGTGCCGCCACCAGGACAAAGAGCGCGGCGATGATCGTCACGACGATCTTCCGTCCGACCGTGGCGATATGGCGCTCGACCGTGCCGCGCTTGAGAAACTCGTGACGCAGGAAGTGCCCGACGACGAAGTATCCCGCGACGATCAGAACCAGGGCGAGAAGGACAATCGGTATGACAGGGAACTCGGACCGAATCGTTGAGAGAATCGCCCCGGTGTCGTCGTAGTAGATCCCGAAGAACATCTCATTGAAGATGTCGCCGAATGTCCGGTAGTACCCGAAAGCGACAATCGACAGCAGGACGGCGGTGACGATGAACACGGTGGCGACGACACGACGGAGGCCGTCGACGATGCGTGCAATGTTGAAGAAGCCGCACAGTATGCTCCCGACCAGCGGCAGGAGCATCCAGTAGAAGGCGACTACTGAGTCATACCGGAACCCGCCGAGGACGGCGTAGATGATTTCCCTCTCGCTGGTCGTGTCGGCGATCGCGCCGCGGAAGTACCAGACAAAGACGATCCGCTCGATCAACAGTAACGCGACACACATGAACCACAGTGTGACGTCCTTACGGTACTGCGCGAAGAAGCGATTCCAGTTTGGGCTGATCATGGTGACGTTGTCTGCCGGGTCTTGCAGGGAGCGGCCGTCGCCGGTCGATGCGATCACGGGGAACGGTCACTGCCCGATCGGGAGAGAAAGAAAACAGGTTCGCACCCCGATCGCCACCGTATTTCGGGCTCGGTGCCGGTCAACCGAGCAGGTCGGCTTCTTTGCGGCGCCGCCAGTACGACAGGCAGGTGCCGATGATGATGATGACCGTGCCGACCCAGACCAGAGCGATGAGCGGCTTGAAGCTGATGTCGGCGAAGAGCAGTTCGCCGGGCTCATCGCCGGTCGTCGCGGCGGGATCGTCGATCAGAATCTCGATCAGGCGCTGCTCGACCGACATTGCGCGCAGGGAGAAGGTCAGATCGGTGCCGGGCAACACGGTTGGGATCGCGGTCCGGGCGCTGCCACCCGATTCGAGGATCGGGGTGAACTCGACCGAGTCCTCCGCGCTGACGGCGGTGATGACCGCGCCCACCCGCATCGCACCGTTCTGGGCGTGCGACCCGACGTCGAAACGTTCGAACGTAAGCGACCAGTCGCCGTAAGCGATCGTCTCGCCCTTGATCATGTGGATGACGTTTTCCGGCTGCATCCGGCGGTGCTCCATGGGCGACAGGTACAGATCGTACAGGAAACTCCGCATCACGAAGGGCGAACGCATCTCCTGACCGTTGTAGGGTGAGACATACAGGCGCGGCCGTGCGACGATGGTCTCATCCCCGCGCGTCAGGGTCAGCTCGAGGTAGCTCTTCTCAACATCCTCCTCTTCGACCCTGCCGACAAATGTGATGTCGAAGCCGTAGGACTCCACGGTGTCGCCGGCCAGAAGCTGCAGCGATTCACTCGATGCGTACCCGGACGAGGCGATAATGCCGAGGATCATGATGCCGAAGCCGAAGTGAGTCAGGTGTCCGGCGATCCGCGTGAGCTGACCGTGGGAAAAACGGATCATCGCCGTGAGATTGGAGACGATGGCCAGGACCCCGGCGAAGATCAGCAACGCGTGGGTCCAGACCAGAGACGCCATGACCCACGATATCGCGGTGACGACTGCGGCGGCGATCAGTCCCGGCAGGACGGCGCGCAACAGATCGCTCCACGGCATCCGGTCGTACAGCAGGAACGGCGAAAAACCCAAAACCAGTGCGATGAAGATCCCCAGCGGCAGCGCGATGATGTTGTAGTACGCCTGCGAAACGTTCGCCGGGTTGCCGGCCATGGTTGTGAAAATCGGCGAGGAGGTTCCCAGCCAGACTAAGACTGCGGTCAGGGACAAGAGCACAATGCCCAGCACGAGGCCGAACTCTCGGGAGGTGATCGCAGTCGCGATCGGCGGCGATACGGCGCCCCTGGTCCGCAGGATCAACTGCCCGATCGAGTAGACCGAGATGAGCGCCAGGAAACCAATCAGATAGACGTTGAATCCGAGATCGGTAAATGAGTGCACGGAGAAGTCGGCCAGAACCCCGGAGCGGGTCAGGAAGGTGCCGTAGATAACCAGTACATAGGAGACAATCGCCAGACCGACCGTCGTCTTGACCAGTTTGCCCGAACCCTTGGTGACAACCAGACCGTGGAGCAGCGCGATACCGGTCAGCCAGGGAATCAGCGACGCATTTTCCACCGGGTCCCAGCCCCAGTAGCCTCCCCAGCCGAGGACTTTGTAGGCCCAGTAACCGCCGATGAATATGCCGGCACCGAGGGTCGCCACGGCCCACGCCGCCCAGGGGAACACCACGGCGGCGAATTTCTGCCACGCGCGTTTATCGAGAGCCGCCAGCGCATAGCTGAAGGGCACCGTGAAAACGGCATACCCGAGAAATACGATGGGGGGGTGAATGACCATCCACGGGTCTTTGAGAAGCGGGTTGAGCCCGCGCCCGTCGAAGGGGATGTTGGTCGGCGGCAGGAGCGCAAACGGCGACCGGACAAACATCAGGATGAACAGGAAAATTTGTGTTACGAGAAGATACACCATCGTGCGCGGCATCAGGGGGCCGCCGCGGCGGATGACGAACAAACCGAGGATCGCCACTATCCAGGCCCACAACAGGAAGGTTCCTTCCTGCCCGGCCCACAAGGCGGAGATCTTGTAGAAGAGTTCGAGACCGCGCGACGAGTAGCCGCTCACATACGAGTATTCGAAGCGATCAGCCAGGAAGAGATAGAGGAGGTACCCGGTTGCCGCGGTCAGAAGCGCGGTCATCGCGGCGTACCAGAGGGCACCGACGCGTGCGGCGGTTTCCGATTTGTCCCCGCGCACGTAAAAAACAAGCGACACGAGCAGGGTTAATCCACCGGCCCAAAGGATGATATCGCCGATCACCATGAGGTCGCACTTTCCTTTCGTCAGGATGCCGCCGCCGGGCGGCTCCGCTTAAAGAACCGGTTTTCACCACAAGTCGCAATGACGCGCCAAGCGGTGAAAACCGGACTCCATTAATGAAGTATAGGTGATGTCCGCCGTCGGGCCAAGTCCCGGTCCACCGCAGGGTGTCAAATTCCGTCGTCCCCAGCCACTGCCGGAGCTAATTGCTTGATGGGCAACCAGTTGCGCTGCGGTCGGATGGGGGCTCACGACATCATCAGGCCGCTGCGAACAGCCGCTCGGAGATCCCTCGAAGAAATCTCTGCTCATCGGGAACTACTCCGTAAGCACTTACGTAATACAATACGCAATGATGGAGAGCTCGGACATCGATCTGATTACCGAACTGGGCGAACTGGCGTTCGGCACCCGCCTGCGGCGACTCTCCGAACGCCTGACCCGCGATGTCTCGCGCGTCTACAAGTCGGCGCGGGTGGATTTCGAGGTACGCTGGTTCCCGGTTCTCTATCTGCTGGGTCGGGAATCCTCGCTGCCGGTCACCGTGATCGCCCGCTCGCTGGGTCTTTCACATCCGGCGGTGAATCAGATCACCGCGGCGATGGCCCGACGGAAACTGATTTCTTCCCGGAAGGACCCCAGTGACGAACGCCGGCGTCTGGTCGCACTGACCGCGAAGGGGCGAGAGACGATTACGGAGTTGACGCCGATCTGGGAGACGATCGCCGACGCGACGCGCGACCTGATCGCCGAGAGCGAGACGGACTTCCTGACGCAGATCGCGCGTCTGGAGGGGGCGCTCGACCGCGAGGATATGTACCACCGGGTGACCGAACGGTTGCGGACACGACAGATCGAGGACATAGAGATCATCGACTACGCGCCGCAGTACAAGCAGTACTTCAAAGCGCTCAACTACGAATGGCTCGAACAGTACTTTGAGATCGAGCCGGCCGACGAGGCGCTACTGTCCGATCCTCAGGGTAAGATTCTGCGGCCGGGAGGCGCCGTTCTATTTGCCCGACTCAATGGTGAGATTGTCGGGACGGCGGCGCTGATCCGCCATGACACCGACCGGTACGAGCTGGCCAAGATGGCCGTAACACCGCGCGCGCAGGGGCGGCAGGTCGGGCGCAGTCTCGCCCTCGCGATCATTGAGCGAGCCCGTCAGAAAGGCGCGCGGGTGCTGATGCTGCACACGAATCCGAATCTCAAACCGGCGAACAGCCTCTACCGTTCGCTCGGATTCCGGACACGGGTGAGCGACGACGCTCCCCGTGCGGAGTACCAGCGTTACACGATAACGATGACGCTTGACCTGACGCAGGCTGCGGAACCGGCTGCCAGAAGGAGATAGAGATGAAGACACACAACCCTCCATTCCGTGAAAGGCACGCACCGGAGAATTGTGAATCTCAGGGGTTGCGCTTCGGACTCATTGTGGGTCTGACGCTCGCCTTTGTCCTTCTGGCGTTCCTGCTCGCGATGGGGCAGGCGCCGGCCGACGAGCCGCCGACCATCGATGCCGCCGGGCGCGCCGCGACGGTGGACAGCCTTGCGATTCTCCTCGAGAACTGCTATGTCTTCCCCGACCGCGGCAAGGAGATGGCAAAGGCCATCCGTCAGAATCTCAGAAAGAAGGAATATGACACGCTGACCGACCCCGGTGCGTTCACCGAGACCCTGACCCGGGATATGCGGGCAATAACCAACGACGGGCATCTCTGGGTCGCGTACTCTCCCGAAGGTTCAGCCAGGATCCGCGAAGCGGCGAGCGACACGGCGGACTCCGCCCGGCTCGCCCAGGAGGAGCTGGAGCGCGCGCGGGCCGGCAACTTCGCCTTCAGGAACACCGAAGTGCTGAGCGGGAATGTCGGCTACCTCAAGTTCAACGGATTCTCCGGTTTCGCGGAAGCCACCAAGACCGCCGAAGCGGCAATGGGGTTTCTGCGGAACGTCGACGCTCTGATCTTCGATCTGCGCGAGAACACCGGCGGCTCGCCGCGTATGATCCAATACCTCTCGAGCTACCTCTTCGACGGCGAGCCGCGGCATCTGAATTCGTTCTATTGGCGTGAGGATGACACTATCGTCCACACCCACACCTATCCGCATATCCAGGGCGGAAAGTTGGCCGAAATCCCGGTTTACATACTGACCAGCCGGCAGACGTTCTCCGCGGCGGAGGAATTCACATACAATCTCAAGCACATGGGGCGGGCGACAATCGTGGGTGATACCACCGGCGGTGGCGCGCACCCGGTGGATCGGTACGCAGTCACTGATGACTATGTCGCGTCGATTTCCATCGGCCGCGCAATCAATCCGGTGACCGGCACCAATTGGGAGGGTGTTGGTGTTATCCCCCACGTCGCCGTGCCCCAGGAACAGGCGCTCGACGCCGCGCGCCGGGAAGCCATGAGGGCTATCATCGCGGGCGGCGTTGACGAAGATCGCGAGCGGACGCTCAACTGGCATATCGCCGGGATCGATTCGGAATTGGACCCGTTCGACCTGGCGGCGGACCAGATGGAACCTTATGTCGGTGTCTACGGGCCACGGACGATTGCGATGGAAGACGGCGGGCTGTATTACCAAAGACAGGATCGCCCAAAGTACCGGATGATCCCGATGGCGACTGACATGTTTCGCATTCCGGAGTTGGAGTATTTTCGTCTGCAATTCGAACGCGACGCGACTGGGGCCGTGATCGCGGTGGTCGGATTGTATGTCGACGGTCGGAGCGACCGCCACCAACGCGGCTCCGCGAGTCCGTAGGGACCGACGGGGCCGTGTCGCTCGAGCAGGACGAGCGGCACAACGGGGCGGGCGAGAACACAGGGCCGTCCGCCCCGTTCAATTATCCCGAATAATATCCGATTTGCACTCCGGGTCCGGCCCATTCGCGCATCCCGTTCCCTCTCTTGCCGGCATCGCGGGAAGGCGCTGTGCCCGGTGCATCCTTGACCTTCTCCCAGCTAACGCTCCCGTTTCGGACGCCGAAACTGAATGTAGGGGAACCGGCCTGCAGGTGGACCATCCCCGGACGCCTGAATCTGCAGGAAAACGAATCGGTGATCGGTACGCACTCTGAGCAGAGGCGCACCTTGCGGCCGGTTTCAGGATTGCATATCTTGTGATCCCCGTGACGTACCGCCGTTTGTAAGATGCGAGCCAGCGACAAGGAGTTCACTTGAGATACCGCGTGATCATTGTC
The DNA here is from genome assembly GCA_035528515.1 of Acidobacteriota bacterium. Taxonomy (GTDB): domain Bacteria; phylum Zixibacteria; class MSB-5A5; order WJJR01; family WJJR01; genus DATKYL01. The sequence goes on from DATKYL010000242.1 coordinate 9,555, forward strand.
TTCGCCGGGCTGCTGAGCCTGACCTCCGGCGCTTGGGGCAGGAATGCCGTCCGGGTCCCGGCCCAGACCGGGCCGGACGAAATCCGCTACGTTCAGGATGAATTCATCGTGGTACTCCATGACGGAGTCCAGGCCGGTCTACAGATCGGCAAGGATGCAGCGAGTCGCCCGTCGGTCAATGCGCCCTCGTTGCAGCATCTGCTGGAGCGTCACAACGTGAGCGGGTTCCGGCGCCAGTTTCCGGGTACCCTGCGGCCGCAGCCGGCGGGCGTGCCGAACCTTGCGACGTATTACAAGGTCCGAGTGCCTGAGGGAACCGATCTCAGCACGGTGATCGCCGATTTCGCGTCCGATCCCAACGTCGATCACGTCGAGAAGATCGGGATCCATCGGTTCTATCTCGAGCCGAACGATCCGTATTACGACAATCCGCCGCCTGATTTCCCGCACAACGCCTGGCACATCAAGCAGAGCGCCGATCATGATATCGACGGCAACCTCGCGTGGGACGTGGAAACGGGTGACGCGACGGTGGTGGTGGGGATCATGGATTCGGGCGTCCGGTACTATCACGCGGATCTGGGCGGCAGCAACCCGCCGGGGCCGGCGGACAACAGCACCAACGGGAACATCTGGGTCAACACCGAGGAGATCCCCGGCAACGGCACCGACGACGACGGCAACGGCCTGGTCGACGATGTCATCGGGTACGACTGGGTCAACACGTCGGCACCGGACAAGTGCGCCGACGACTGGGGGGAAGACTGTCTATCCCCCGACAACGATCCGCGCGACTTCGGCGGACACGGCACCGCCGTCGCCGGT
>DATKYL010000243.1:0-13719 GCA_035528515.1 Acidobacteriota bacterium
GGACCTGGACGGCGACCGATGACGTCGGCAACTCAGCGTCCTGCGACCAGATCATTACGATCATCGACACACAGGATCCGGTGATCATCTGTCCGGCGGATATCACGACCGAGTGCAATGCGTCGATCGATCCGTCAAACACCGGCAGCGCGACGGCGACGGATGTCTGCGATCCGGCGCCGGTGATTAACTACACCGACACACCCGATCTCAGCGGCTGCGGCGGGTATACCGGGACGATCACCCGGACCTGGACCGCGACCGACGCCTGCGGTAATTCCGCTTCGTGCGATCAGATCATTACGCTTGTCGATAGGCACGATCCACAGGTCTTTTGCCCGGCCGATCTCACGATTCAGTGCGACGCGTCGACCGACCCGTCAAACACCGGCACGGCTACCGCCGCCGATATCTGCGATCCCAATCCGGCGATCACCTATGCCGACACCCCCGACTGGAGCGGCTGCGGCGGGTATACCGGGACGATCACGCGCACCTGGACCGCGACCGATGCCTGCGACAATTCCGCCTCGTGCGATCAGATCATCACGATCATCGATACCCAGGATCCGGTGATCACCTGTCCCCCGCCGATCACGATTGAGTGCAACGCGTCGACCGACCCGTCGAACACGGGCAACGCGACGGCCACCGACATCTGTGATCCGGCGCCGGTGATCACTTACAGCGACACGCCCAACGGCGGCGGCATTATCCGAACCTGGACCGCCACCGACGCCTGCGGCAACGACGCCTCCTGCGATCAGGTGATTACGATTGATGATACGGAGGACCCGGCGATCACCTGTCCGGCGGATCTCACGATCCAGTGCGACGAATCGACCGATCCGTCGCATACCGGCACGGCCACCGCGATCGACAACTGCGATCCCGATCCGGGCATCACGTATGTCGATACGCCCGACTGGAGCGGGTGTGGCGGATACACCGGCACGATCACCCGGACCTGGACGGCGACCGATGACGTCGGCAACTCAGCGTCCTGCGACCAGATCATTACGATCATCGACACACAGGATCCGGTGATCACCTGTCCGGCGGATATCACCATCCAGTGCAACGCCTCGACCGACCCAGCCAATACAGGCAGCGCCACGGCGACCGACGTTTGCAATCCGGCGCTAGTGATCATTTGGGTCGATACGCCGGACATGAGCGGTTGCGGCGGGTATACCGGCACGATCACACGGACCTGGACAGCGACCGACCCGTGCGGCAACTACTCGGCGTCGTGCGATCAGATTATTACAGTTATCGATACGCAGGATCCGGTGGTCACCTGTCCGGCCGATGTCACAATCCAGTGTGACGAATCGACCGACCCGGCCAACACCGGCAGCGCCACCGCGACGGATATCTGCGACCCGGCGCCGGCCATCACGTATGCCGACACGCCGGACATGAGCGCTTGCGGCGGGTATACCGGCACGATCACGCGCACCTGGACGGCAACCGACGATTGCGGCAACTCAGCCTCGTGCGATCAGATCATCACGGTTATCGATACGCAGGATCCGGTGATCACGTGTCCGGCCGACATCGCGGTCGCGTGCAACGGCTCGACCCATCCCGACGACACCGGCTATCCGACCGTGACCGACCAGTGCGATCAGGCCCCGCAGATCAGCTACGCGGACACGCAGAACGGTTCCACCATTACGCGTGTCTGGACCGCCGAGGACGCCTGCGGCAACTCGGCCTCGTGTAGCCAGACGATCACGGCCGGGGACACCGAGCCACCGGTGATTTATTGTCCAGCCAACGCGACAGTTGAGTGCGATGAATCGACCGATCCCTCACAGGCCGGCTTCGCCACGGCCACGGACAACTGCGATCCCGATCCGGACATTACTTATGCCGACACCCCCAACATGAACGGGTGCGGCGGGTACACCGGGACGATCACCCGGATCTGGACGGCAACCGACGCGTCCAGTAACTCGGTGTCGTGCGTACAAACGATTACCATTGTGGACAACACGTCTCCGGTCGTCACCTGTCCCGCTCTCAAGATCTTCTCGTGCGATGACGTGGGCGACTTCGGGGTTGCGACCGCCACCGACAACTGCGACCCGTATCCGTCGGTGGGCATCATCAGCCGCGATTCGACACCCGGCAGTGTGCCCGAGGCGTATACGCTGGTGCTGACGTGGGAGGCGACGGACGACTGCGGCAACTCGGATCAGTGCCAGCAGACGATCATCGTCGACTGCGCCCCGACCGGATGTTGCATGGACCTTTCGATCGGTCCGCCGGGGGGCGGCGGCGCCCGACCGGGTATCGTCGAGGCGCTCAACGGCACGCAGGTGACGGTGCCGGTCACCATCAGCAACCCGGATTCCGAACTCGAGCTGGGCGGTTTCGACTTCTTGTTGTGCTATGATCCGACCGTCCTGTCGATCAGCGGCGTCCAGGCGGGCGAGGGGATCGCGGACTGGGAATACTTCACCTACCGTCTGAGTGCCGACGACAACTGCGGCGGCAGCTGCCCGACCGGTCAGATCCGGCTGTTGGCAATCGCCGAGCTGGATAACGGGTACCCGATTCCGGAGGCGGCGTTTACGCCGGTCGGGGTCATCGTGAACCTGGTCTTCCGGGTGACCTCCGATCGGAACTTCATCGGGCAGTGCGTCCCAATCAACTTCTGCTGGTACGACTGTGCCGACAACACGGTGGCCAGCCGGACGGGCGACACGACGTTTGTCGACGCCGTGATTTACGGCGATTGGTTCCCCTTGCTCCTCTGGGACGAGGACGACGACGACCAGTTCCCGGAGGATGCCCGACCCCAGGGTCTGGGCGCCCCCGATGACTGCCTGGGACTCAGCGGTCCGGACAAGCCGGATCCGATCCGTTGCATCCGGTTCTTCAACGGCAAGGTCTGCATCATCGAGCCGCCGGACGATCGCGGCGATCTCAACCTCAACGGGATCGCCAACGAGGTCGGTGACGCGGTGCTCTACACGAACTACTTCATCTATGGCGAGGACGTGTTTGAGATCGACGCAAATCTGCGCGCCGTGCAGACGTTGGCCTCCGACGTCAACAACGACGGTGTGGTCCTGACCGTGGCCGACCTGATCTACCTGATCCGGGTTCTCACCGGCGACGCCGTGCCTTACCCGCCTGGCGGCAATCCGAAGCTCGCGCCCTACGCCAGTACGGCTGCGGTTGACTGCCGCGTGGAAAGCGGCGTGGCAACCGTCTCCACGCAGTCATCGGTCGCGCTCGGCGGCGGGCTCTTTGTCCTCCGTTACACCGATGTCGGCGTCGGACAGGCGGTGCTCAGCGATGAGGCCGCCGGCATGACGATCCGGTCCGCTTCCCACCGCGGCGAACTCCGCGTACTGGTGACGCCCGACTACACGACGATGACGTCAGTGAACGCCGGTCGGCGTGACCTGTTCACCGTGCCGCTGGCAGGCAGCGGCCGTATCGAACTGGTAGCGACGGAGCTGGCCGACGCCGAGGGCGGACTCATGACCGTGCAGAGCGCGGGCGCCGGACGTCCGGAGAACTTCGCGCTGTATCAGAACTACCCGAACCCGTTTAACGCGGGCACCGTGATTCCGTTCGACCTCGAGTCGGAAAGCGACTGGTCGGTACAGATCTACAATGTCGCGGGCCAGGTGATCCGTACGCTGACGGGTCACGATGCGGGCGGCCGCACACTCGTCACCTGGGACGGCACCAGCCAGGACGGCCGACGCATGGCATCCGGCATCTACTTCTATCGCATCACCGCCGGTGACTTCACCACAGTGCGCAAGATGACCCTGCTGAAATAGCACCGGCCGCTCACTCGATACTGCAAGCATCCCCCCGGCCCGATGGGCCGGGGGGATTTTCTTATTGCGTATGCACTCGCCGGAGCGGTCGCGTGGCGGGCGGCGCTCTATCCCGGCAGCTCGATGTCGAGAATGTCGTAGGTGATTTCACCGGCGGGAACGCGCACGGTTACCCGGTCGCCCTTGGATGTACCCAGCAGGGCGCGCCCGACGGGCGACTGGACCGAGATACGATCGGCGTCGAAGTCGGCTTCTTCGGCAGACACGAGTTGGTAGCGGATTTCCTCGTTCGATTTCAGGTCGCGGACCTTCACAAAGCAGAGGAGCAGGGCGCGGTCGCCGACGACGGTTCCCGGGTCGATGATCCTGACGCGGGCGAGTTTGTCCTCGAGTTCGGCGATCTTTCGCTCCACGAGAACCTGTTTCTCCTTAGCCGCGTGGTACTCGGCGTTCTCGGAGATGTCACCGTGGTCGCGCGCGTGGCCGATCTCCCGCACGACCTGCGGCCGGTCGACGGTCTTGAGCCGCTTCAGTTCTTCGTCCATCCGGCTCTTGCCGTCGGGCGTCAAATACACGTATCCCGTATCAGTCATGATGCAGTCCCTCGGAGACTACCGCGCGGGCACAGTTGCCCGCCGGTTCCATCTATGCCACATCGAGACGCCCCGGTCAAGAGCCGAGCGCGGCCTCATAGAGTTTCAGGTAGGTGCGGGCGGACCGTTCCCAGGAGAAATCGGCCGTCATCCCGCGCCGTTGCAGCGCCGCCCACCGATCCGACGTCTTAAAGACCGTCAGGGCTCGCGCCAGGGCATCCAGCAACGACGACACCGAATACCGGGGAAACACGAACCCGTTTCCCGCGACCGGATCGTGGTCGTAGTCGCGGACGGTGTCTTTGAGCCCGCCGGTGGCGCGGACAATCGGAACGGTGCCGTAGCGCAGACTGTACATCTGATTCAGACCGCACGGTTCGTAACGCGACGGCATGAGGAACATATCGGCGCCGGCCTCGATCTGGTGAGCCAGCGTTTCGTCGAAGGTCAGATAGGCCTGGAACCGGGACGCAAAACGGCGAGTCCATTCCGCGAACAAGGCATGATAGCGCGCCTCACCGGTGCCGAGGACGATGAAATTGAAATCGAGTTCGAAAAGACGGTGGGCGGCCTGCTCCAGCAAGCCGATCCCCTTTTGATCGACCAGTCGTGTGATCATCCCGACGAGGGGTTTGTCGCTACGCTCGTCCGGAATGCCGCAGCGCCGGCAGAGGGCGTTTTTATTCGCCGCCTTCCCGGACAGGTCGGCTACGGTGTAGTGGTGCGGGATCAGCGGATCTCTGCCGGGATCCCAGACGTCCTCATCGATCCCGTTGAGAATGCCGGTCAGATCATCCCGCCGGCGCCGGAAAATATCCTCCAGGCCCAGACCGAATTTCGCCGACTGCTGAATCTCCGTCGCGTAGGTGGGGGACACGGTATTGAGCCGGTCAGCGGTCACCAGACCGGCCTTGAGGAACCCCATCCGGCCTTTGAACTCGAACGGCGAACCGGGATAGTACAGCTCGGGCGGCAGACCCAGAACGCCGAAGCGCGCGGCAGCAAAGACACCCTGGTAGGCGAGATTGTGGATCGTCAGAATGGTGCGGATCCCATCAAGCGCAGGATTCAGCAGGCGGAGCATCCGTAGGAATGCCGCGGTGGGCGCGGTCTGCCAATCGTTGAGATGGATGATATCGGGTCGCCAGTCGCCGCCGCGAATCCATTCGCACACACCGCGTGCCATGAAGGCGTAGCGTTCGTCGCTGTCAACATAATCGCAGCCGGTGTCCGGGTCGACGTAGATGGACGGTCTGCCGTAGTAGGCGGGATGATCAACGAAAAGGGCGCGCACTCCCCCCCCGGCACGGTCAGCTTCGCGGAGGGCAAACGGTTGTTGCCGCCCCCCAATCATGAGGTCGAAAGGATCGCCGTCGACGGGACGTGTGCGGAAGCGCGCGTCCATCAGCTTCCCGTAGAGGGGCGAGACCACGCGCACATCACAGCCGAGCCGTGCCAGGGCATCGGGGAGGGCGGCGGCAACGTCGGCCAAGCCGCCGGTCTTGGAGTACGGGGAGACTTCGGATGTGGCGTAGAGGACGGTCAGGGGACGGCTCATCCCGCCTTTTCCCCCATCGCCAGGCCGGCGTCGCCACGGTTCCGGGCTCGCGCACCCTTCTTGAGATTCACGGCGCGCAACACCTCGGCCGATTCCTCGGGCGAGGTGGGATTGATGTAGAGCCCGGTTCCCCACTCGAAGCCCGCCACGCGGGTCAGCTTGGGGATAATCTCCACGTGCCAGTGGTACTCTTCGTCGCGTTCCCGTCCAAACGGCGCCACGTGGAACATCACATTATAAGCGGGATCGTTCAGCGCGAACTTGAGCCGCTGCAAAACGAGAACAATGATCTTGGCGAATTCGAGACGATACGGTTCGGTGATCGTGTGGAAGACCGACTGGTGCGGCTTGGGGAGAATCCAGACTTCATAGGGGAACCGGGATGCGAACGGCGCCAGCCCCACAAAGGAATTCGTTTCTTCGACCACCCGTTCGCGGGAGCCCAGTTCCTGCCGGATGATGTCGCAAAAGATACAGCGTTCCTTGTACACGAAGTAATGATGCGCACCTTCCAGCTCCTCGATCACGCGCTTGGGCACGACCGGAGTGGCGATCACCTGGAAGTGGGAATGTTCGAGCGATGCGCCGGCGGACTCGCCCTGGTTCTTGAACAGCATCGCGTAACGGAAGCGGCTGTCTTTCATCAGCTCATCGACCCGCTGCTGGCAGACCGCCAGCACGTCGGCGACGTGGGCAATGTCCAGATCGGCGAGCGTGACATTGTGATCGGGCGATTCGATGATGACTTCGTGCGCACCGACGCCGTTCATCTTGTCGTAAATACCCACCCCTTCGCGGTTGAGATCGCCGTCGCCGCGCAGCGCCGGGAACTTGTTCGGAACGGCGCGCACTTTCCATCCCGGTGCGTCCGGTCGTGTGCCTTCCTCGCGAATGGCCGCAACTTCCGGGGGGGTGGCCGCCTCGTTGCCCGGGCAGAACGGGCAGAAATCGGAACTCCTGCGTCGAGCGGTATACGGATAGTCGGAGGGACGTTTCCCACGCTCGGTGGAGATGATGACCCAACGGCCGTTGACGGGATCGCGGCGCAGCTCCGGCATAGTGCTCCTCTGAGTTGGTCCTATCGGCGTTCCATTTCGGTTGCGCCGTGTTCCGCGCAATACCCCTGGCGGCGGCCGGCTGTCAACTCAAAGACATTCCGGAGGAGTCGTTCCTGCGCCGCTGTCAGTGTCTCCGGACGGCCGAGATGCGCCAGCACGTCTTTGCGTCGCGCCACGACAGTGGCGGCGGTCTGCAGCATCTTGCCGAGTTCGTGTTCGCTCGCTTTGTCCGGGCCCTGCCAGATGAAATGCGGTATCGCCATCGGACACATCCCCCCGCCGAACACGTTGACGCCGACCCCGACGGTCGCACCCGTCGGCAGCAGCGTACCGATTCCCGTCTTGCTGTGATCGGCAATGAAAGAACCCAGCTTGACGCACCCGGTGTCGACCGTGCCGCCGTTGCGGACGACGCGCACGGTACCGTACGTGTTTTTCAAGTCGCTGTTGGTCGTCATCGCGCCGAGGTTGACCCATTCGCCCAGAAACCCGTGCCCGAAGAAGCCGGCATGAGCTTTGTTAGCGAATCCCTGGGCGATCGACGCCTCCCACTCGCCGGCAATGCGGCATCCGGGACCGATCGCCGTCCCGCCCTCGAACTTGCCGCCCAGAAGTGTGGAATGCACTCCTATGTACGCGGGTCCCCGTAGGTCGGTGTACGGTTCGATCCTGACACCATCGTCACAGATGATCGGCCCTGCCGAGGCATCGAGGACGGCGGTCGGATGCACCTCGACGTTGCGCCCGTAGCAGATCATGCCGTCGCCGCTCTCCGCACCGTACGGACGGGGGACTTCGGTAACGGACTCGCCGTCGGGTCGGAGACGCAGCCACAAAGCGGCATCGAAGCGCAACTGCTCCTCGAGATGGGTGATCAGATCCCACAGGCCGGTCGCGCCGCGGATCGGGAGATGCTCGTCGTGCCCCGGACCGGGTGGCAGTTCGTCGCCGCGACCCTCCTGATTCCAGTCAATCACGGCGTCGCGATGCGTGCGCCAAGAGGATGCCGAGAAGCGAATGACCGCGGCGTGTCCATCCATCCACCGAAAATCGGAGGGGAGCGAGAGTGTGTCCCAAGCCGAACCGGCCATCGGGACGGCGACACCGACGACCAGCCAGAGATCGTCGGCATCCTCCGGCGGGAGGACGTTGTCGGTCCAGCCGGTCTCCTCCGTTACGGCCTCAGAGAGCCGCGAGCGCTGCGACACCACGACATGGTCGGGCTGCAGCAGCCGGCGCCACCGCTCGCCGACGGTCCAGATCCCGCTGCGCAGCATGAACGTCGGCCGGACCAGATCGAGCGGGTCAAACAGGCCGGCGGAGCCGCCCTCGGCCAGAATCAACCACCGGCTCATGCGTCCTCCTCCTCCTCGTGGCGCGTGCCGCGTTTGCGGCGGCGCGGGGTCAGGGGATCGGCGCCTTCGGCCGCCCGCTCGGCAGTGTGCGGCTCCACATGCACCATCACATCGACGACCGAAGCATGTTCGGCCAGAACCCGGTCGCCGGCGGCGGTGGCGATCGCGTGCGCCTCCTCAACCGTCAGCTCGCCGTCGACGAGTACCTCCGTGTCGACGAGGAGTTGCGCGCCGGCGGTGCGCGCTTTCACATGATGCAGCCCGCGCACACCGGGCACATTCTGAAGCGTCCTTACGATCGCCCGCATGGTTTTCTCCGGCGGCGCCCCACCCAACAGGACGGATGTATTTTCGCGGATGATGCGCAGGGCATTGTAGAGAATCACCGCGGCCACCCAGAAAGCGGCGAGCGGATCCAGCCATGGCCAGCCCATCTGCGCGCCGGCGACACCGATAAGTGCTCCGCCGGTGGCGATAACGTCGGCCAAGTGATCGGCGGCGGTGGCGTTCACGGCCGGGCTCCGGGTGCGTCGCGCCACGTGACGGGTGTAGAAATACAGCATCAACTTGAGAATGATCACGCCGGCGGCCACGGCGACGGTCCAGGCAGCCGGCACGACCGCGCTACCGCTGATCACCGTCACGATGGCGTCGCGCACGATGATCCCGCCGGTCGCCAGAATCGCGAGGCCGACGACCAGCGCGGCGATTGTCTCGGCGTTTTGATGGCCGTAGTGGTGTGTGCGGTCAGGGGGCCGGGAAGCCACCCGATAACCGATGAGCGAGACGGCCCCGGCGACGATGTCGAGAAGTGAGTTCAGCCCATCGGCGATCAGTGCCTGCGAGTTCCCGGCGAAACCGGCACTGAACTTCACCGCCACCAGCAACGCATTGCTGACGAATCCCACTTGAAGACATCGCTGACCGGCACGACGGCGCATCACAGACCCCGAGGACTTCTATGAACGATTGTCGGCATCACCGACGGCAACAGGAAAATCATGTATGGCCTTCGCGGTGACAGAGAAAACCGCCACCCACGGGGATGGCGGCCGTGCAATGCGTCTGGCTCCCCCTCCGCCCGCCGATCGAGCGGAGAGACAATCGCCGCTCAGTCAGTCTTGACGTCGAGATAGTCGTTGATCTGCTTGATGATATCTCTGGCTTGGGTGACCTGCTTTGTCCACTTCTTGCTGGTGCCGGCCTTGGCGATGAACGCCTCGTAGTCCGGAACGCAGCTCTCGAAGTCGATCTGATGCGAACAGATCGCGAGGTTGTAGTACGCCTCGACGTAGTTGGATTTCGCGCCAATCGCTTTCAGGTAGGCGGCTTTGGCCGCTTCGAATTTCTTCTGTTCCTGGAGGATGTTACCCAAGTTGTACGCCGAGCGATAGTCCTCCGGGTCGGCGGCGAGCGCCTTGTTGTAGGCGTCGACCGCCTTGGCCTTTTCGCCGGATTCCTTGTAGACCTGCGCCAGGGAGGCCCAGGCCCCGCCGTCATCCGGTTGGTAGCTTAGATACCGGGTGAAGGCGGCGACGGCCGCGGGGTACTCTTCCGCCTGTTGGCGGACCAGGCCGAGATTCTTGTACGCACTCGCCTGGGTCGAGTCGAGGCGGACGGCGTGCTCGAGATGCTGCGCCGCGTTCGTCAGATCGCCCTTCTGATAATAGAGGGCGCCGACATTGATATGGGCGTCGAGATAGTCCGGGGCCTCGGCGAGCGCGGCGGTATAGGCCGCGATCGCGGAGTCCGGCTTATCCGCCTTCTCGTACTCAACCCCGTTGTTGAATTGGCGCTTGGCCTCGTCGCTGACTTCGGCCACGACCAACCCCGGCATGAGCACGAGGATTATGCCGGCGACCGCCACCCGGCGACCCAGCCCCGATACTAATGTTCTCATCAACATTCCCTTCAAGAGACCGCCTCCTTACCGACTGGCCGATACCGACTCCGAATCCCCGATGCCCCCGTCGGGCCACCGCCTACATCTATATTACACCTCGTTTAGCAACCCGATGTTCCGCCAAAGAACCAGACCTCACATAATACATCGGGCGACGCTCCCCAAACCAACGACGCCCTGAATCCCGCTAATTTAATGCCTGATATGCGATTGTCAAGTACGGTCCGTCCCAGTAGTTCATTCCCGGCGGGCCCGGAGTTTTTCGGCTATCGACGGGTCGGCCAGCGCCAGGATTTGCGCGGCCAGGAGTGCGGCGTTCACGGCACCATGCGAGCCCACCGCGACCGTCGCAACCGGAACCCCCCGTGGCATTTGCACAGTTGACAGGAGGGCATCGAGTCCGGACAGATCGGAGCCGGCCAGCGGGACGCCAATCACCGGACGGATGGTGTGAGCGGCCACCATCCCGGCGAGGTGCGCGGCCATCCCTGCGCCGCAGATGAAGACCTGCATATTCTCGTTTTCGCCCTCGGCGACCAGACGTCGCACCCGCTCGGGATTGCGATGGGCCGAGGCGACTTCGAGACGGCAGGGGATTTCCAGTTCGGCCAGAGTCGCGGTCGCCTTTTCCATGACCGGGCGGTCCGACTCGGAGCCGATCAGGATGAGAACCCCAGGTGCACTCTGCGCTTGTGCTGTCACGGTCGCTGTCCTCCACGATTCCGGATCATGACTACCTGCGCCGCGTGCGCGCTTCACCCCGTCGTGCGATGAGGGCATGCGACGAACGCACGCCGATATCGGTGCGGTAGTGGGCGCCCTTGATGCGGATGCCCTCGACGGCGGCGTAGGCCGCAGCCACCGCCCCCTCGTGCGTCGCGGCCCGGGCGCAGAGACCCATAATGCGTCCCCCCGCCGTCACCAGTGCCCGCTGCTCGTCGCGTGCGGTCCCCGCGTGGAAACAGAAGGTGCCGTTGTTCGCGGTTCGAGCCTTCCCCTCGATCACAACGCCCTTTTCATACTTGCCGGGGTATCCGCGTGAGGCCAGGACCACACAGGTGCAGAATTCATCGCGCCAACTCAGCGGTTCCATGATGAGCTGCCCTGCCAGGCAGGCACCCATCACGTCCATGATGTCGGTCTCCAGCAGCGGGAGTACAACCTGAGTTTCGGGATCCCCGAAACGGCAATTGATCTCGAGGACCCGGGGGCCGGAGTCGGTCATCATCAGCCCGACATACAGTACCCCCGAATACGGTGTCCCGTCCTCGGCCATCCCGTTAATGATCGGTTCTAAGATCGTCTCGCGGATCTCCACCATGACGTCGTCGTCGATCGGCCGTGAGGGCGCGTATGCCCCCATGCCGCCGGTATTCGGTCCCCGGTCACCGTCCTGCGCCCGCTTGTAGTCGCGCGACGGGACCATCAGCGCCACACGGCGACCGTCAGCGAAGGCCATGACACTCAGCTCATCGCCCTTGAGGAAGCTCTCGATGACGATGCGTTCGCCCGCCGTACCGAAGGCGCGCTCGACCATGATCTTCTTGACCGCTGCCTTGGTCTCCGCTGCATCGCGGCAGATAATGACCCCCTTCCCCGCCGCCAGACCGTCGGCCTTGACCACCAGCGGGCCATCGGACGATCCCGCGAACCGCAGTGCCTCATCGGCACGATCGAAGATGCGGTACGGGGCGGTGGGGATGAAGTGGCGCCGGAGAAATTCCTTGGCGAAAGCCTTGGAGCCTTCGAGCTGGGCCGCGGCCCGCGTGGGGCCGAATATCCGCAGCTTGCGTCGCAGGAACTCATCGACAATACCCTCGGCCAGCGGTGCCTCGGGACCAACCACGGTCAGGTCGATCTGTTCGTGTTGCGCGAATTCCGCCAGACCGGACAAATCGGTCGGCGCGAGCGCGACAATCTCGGCAACCTCGGCGATCCCCGCGTTTCCCGGCGCACAGAAGACCCGGCCGACCTGCGGCGAACGGCGAAGTGACCAGCACAGGACATGCTCTCTTCCGCCGCCGCCGACAACCAGTACTTTCAATTTCCCCATCGTTGTCACCTCGAATCAGAGTTGCATTATACCGTGATCGCCTTCCTGCGCCAAGCTCTTGTCGCGGATAGCGGGCACAAGCTCGGGTGGGATGTCGAGCGCGGGAAAGTCGGGCGACACGCATGTGGCTCAGTTGTTGGACTGATTTCGATTGTCGCCGTCGCGCCGTGCTTTTTTGGTTGACAGCCGAAAAGGGGCCCTCTACAATGCACGCACCGTCCGGGCAATGTCCCGGCGCTCACGCGTGTGCGCAGAATATAACTGGTGGCCGGAGGCCAACTTATGGAAGCGCTGGGAATGATCGAGACCAAGGGGCTGGTTGCACTCATTGAGGCTTCCGACGCCATGGTTAAGGCCGCTAAAGTCACACTCGTCGGATACGAGAAAATCGGCGGCGGGTATGTAACGGCATTAGTGCGGGGCGACGTGGCAGCGTGTAAGGCCGCCACTGACGCCGGGGCCGCGGCGGCTCAGAAGGTCGGTGAGTTGGTCACCGTCCATGTCATCCCGCGTCCTCATAGCAACGTTCATGACGTGTTCCCGACGCGACTGCCTGAGGGTGCCGGTTAGACTGGTTTCGAGCGGTCGCAATAGGTCGTAGTGGTTTTTACCGCCGTGCTTTGCGCCCGGGAGGGTCGAGCGGAGAGCACGGCGGCTCTGTTTAGCCTCACGCCGGGTGGATCATCAGGCCCGCGTCACAGCCTTGACTCCACACGGTCTGCTCACCTCCACTTCCGTCGCGTTGGTGTCGTATGGCATTGACTGATAACGAGATATCTGAAATCACCGAGCGGATTCTGCGCGAGTTGAACGGTAAGCCCTCAGCCGCACGCCCCGTGTTACTGCCCACCCCTGCTCATCGGACCACTCCTGAGGATGGACGGGGAGTGTTCGTCGACTTGGATCAGGCGATCGAGGCGGCACGTCGAGCCCAGAAGGCCTTGCTCGATTTGGGACTGGCGAGGCGCTTCATACTCGTCGAGCAGATGCGGGCGGTGTGCGAGTCCTCCGCGGAGCTGTGGGGGAAAATGGCGGCGGCGGAGACCGGCCTTGGGAAGGCTCATCATAAGACGAGCAAGATCAGGTTGGTTGCCGCCAAGACGCCGGGGCCGGAAGATCTGCGGCCGGAGTCGTTCTCGGGCGACCACGGGCTGACCCTCGTCGAGCCGGCCCCCTACGGAGTGGTGGGCGTCATCACCCCATCGACCAATCCCGTGGCGACCATCATCAATAACGCGATCTCTCTCATCTCCGCCGGCAACGCCTGTATTTTCAATGCCCACCCGGCGGCAGACAATGTTTGTCGGACGACGGCGTCGGCGCTCAACGAGGCGATCGTCGCCGCGGGCGGCCCCGACAATGTGATCACCTATATCGCGAATCCGACCCA
>DATKYL010000244.1:0-10382 GCA_035528515.1 Acidobacteriota bacterium
ACAAGCAAAAGATGTTGTGGGAGAAGTACAAAGAGAAATACGGGCGGCAGGGCATCGAGAACTGACGGCGGTGACCAGCACTCATTCAAAGCGCGGCTCCTTCGGGAGCCGCGCTTTGTTATTGGGTGTCGTACTCCCACTCATTCCTCAGGCCGCGTGCGGCCAGCGATCGGGCACCGGGTGATTGTCGGTCCGACCCGTAGCAGAGGGCAGCGCCCGCCGCCGCGCCGCCGCGTCGGCCACGAGTTTGAGATCGCTCACTGTCAGCGTCACCGCACCGTGATCCTCCGCCACCGTACCAGTAACGAAATACGGCCCCTCGTGCAGGGTGAGTGGCGCGAAGAGGGTGTACGCACGGGGGAACATGACCGTTTCATAGAGCGCGGTCTTGTCCTCGAATGAGATGAACAGCATCGGTTCATCGGTGCGGGTTCGTAGACGTTTGCGGGTAATCTGCCACCCCGCGAGAATGATCTTCTTCCCGATGTGTTTGTGCATGTCACGTGCCGGCACCAAGCGCCTCTTCCTGAGTTCATTCTGATACAGATCCAACGGATGCGCCGTAACCGGGAAACCCAGCGCCTCGGTTTCCATCGCTGCCAGGTGCAGGGGTGAATAATCGGGAATCGGGGGAATAGGGGGGATCTGTGGTGCGAACAGGCCGGGCTGCGCTCGTTCATCGGTGGGTGTGTGCGCCTGGAGCAGGACATTGAGACGCATCAGTTGCGGGCGGTTCAGGCGACCGGCGACCGCATCCAATGCGCCGGCGCGGATCAGCATATCGATCTCAGCAGTGGGGAGAGGCACTCGATGAATGAAATCCGCCGGATCGCGAAACGGACCGCGGCGTCGTTCGTCGAGCAGCCGGTCGATACTGCGACGCGTGACATGACAGATCTGCGACAGCCCGATGCGAATGGTGTCGGTTCCCGCGGTGTAGTGTCGCTCGCTGGCGTTGATGCACGGTCCCAGCACGGTCAGCCCCAGACGGCGCGCTTCGGAAATGTACGCGAACGTCGAGTAATACCCGCCGTAATTGGACAACACGGCGGCCATGAAGGCGGCAGGATGATGCGCGCGCAGGTAGGCGGCCTGGTAGCTGATGAGCGCGTAGGAGGCGGAATGCGCTTTGCAGAAGGAATAGCCGGAAAACGATTCGATCTGCCGCCACAGTTCCTCGGTGATCGCGGGATGACAGCCGTTGCGGACGGCGCCCTCGACAAATTGCCGGTGGTAGCCTTCAATGGCGATAAAGTCACGTTTCTTGGACATCGACTTGCGCAGCCCGTCGGCGTCCTCAGGATTCATCAGGGCCACTCCCTCGGCAACTTTCAGCACGTCCTCCTGATAGGCCATGACGCCAAAAGTCTCCTCGAGCGCATCGCGCATGCAGGGATGCAGATACCACATCGAGTCCTGCGCTCCGTGACGCCGGACATGGTGGAATCGGTCGATGTACGCCTGCATCATCCCCGATGAGGCGATGCCGGGACGGATAATCGACGATGCCGCCACCAGCCCGTTGAACGTATCGCAATCCAGCTTGCGCAGCAGCCCGCGCATCGAGGGGCTTTCGACATAGAAACAACCCATCGTGTTCCCCTGACGAATCAACTGCCGGGTGGCGTCGTCCTGTTGGGGGTCGAATTGCGTGTAATCGATGTCGATCCCGGTCTCGGCGCGCACCGCACGGATCGCATCGTCGATCACCGCCAGCGAGCGGTTTCCCAACAGGTCGATCTTGACCAGCCCCGCATCCTCGACCGGGTACATATCCCACTGCGTGACCACCACCCGTCCGGCGTCGGTCTCCTTGGCGGCGCGTTGCAGGGGGAGATGATCGGTGAGGGCGGTCGGAGCGATCACGACACCCCCGGCATGCACGCCGAGATGCTTGGGAAAACCGTGAATCTGGGTCGCCCATTCGAAGACCGTCCGCCACGGTTCCTCGTCGATCGGCAGACCGCGCGCACGCGGATCTCGCCCGATCCGTTCGGCGATCGGTCCGGCGATCGGTCCGGTGCCCCAGCCGGAGGGGAGACGGCGCGTGATGCGGGTGATTTCCTCGCTGGGAATGCCCATGACCTTGGCGATCTCCCGCACCGCCCCGCGCGCGGCGAAACAGATATGGGTAGAGATCATCGCGACCCGGTCGTGGCCGTAACGCTCATACACCCAGTCGATCACCCGATCGCGGTCACGCCACGAAAAATCGATGTCGACATCGGGGCAGTCACTGCGGCCGCGATTGAGGAAACGCTCGAAGTAAAGATGATGAGACAGCGGTTCGACATGGGTCAGTTCGAGGACATAGGCGACCACGCTGTTGGCGGCACTGCCGCGTCCGCAGGTGGGAATTCCCATCTCCCGCGCGGCCTCGACAAGATCGGCGACGATCAGAAAGTAGTCGGCGTAGTCGAGATCGCGGATGATCGCCAGTTCGTGATCCACTTGCCGGCGCACGGTTTCGGAAACGGTACCGTAGCGGCGCACCAGTCCGGCTTCGGTTTTCTCTTTAAGAACGGCGAAGGACTCGCGTCCGGAGGTGAACGGAAATCGGGGCAGGCGCAGATTGCCCAGCGGGAGACGAAAGCGACACATATCGGCGACGCGGGCAGTGTTGTCCGGTGCGTCGGGTACCTCGCGAAAGGCACGTCCCATCACCCGCGACGGCGCAAGCCAACTGTCGCAGGGCGCCACCCGGTCGGCGGGGATACGTCCCAATGAGGAATTGCTCCCGATAGCGGCCAGCAGCCGATGACGCGCATATCCTTCGGGTTCGGCAAACCAGACCGCATTGGTAGCCAGCAGGGGAAGACCGGTCTGCCGGTGGCATTCCCAGGCGAGCGTTTTGGTGGTCGGCGTCATTTCGACATACAGGTCGGCCGGGCCCGACAAGTCGACCAGCCGGGACAGTAATGCGGCATCCTGTGATATGACAACCAGCCCCTCACGGTCGCCGGCCAGATGCTCAGGCAGATCAAACTCGTCGTCGCACAGTTGCAGGGCGGTAATGACGCGACAGAGTGATTGGTATCCGTCGGCGTCCTTGATCAACGTCAGACACGTATGCGAAGGAGTCACCACCTGTGCGCCGTAGATCGGCCGTACCCCGTGTGTGTCACATGCCTGCTGAAAAGGAACCGCACCGTACAGGCCGTTGATGTCGGTCAACGCCAGAGCCGGCATGCCGTGCCGGGCGGCGTGCTGCGCCAGCGCATCGACACCATCGGCACCACGCAGAAACGAGTAATGTGAATGGACGTGGAGATGGACAAAACTCATCGGATCAGCTTCTGTGCATTGGTCATCGTATCGCCGCGCGTCAGGGCATGCGTCCCGAACGCGTTGCGAACCCGATCGACTGCCGTCTGGAGCGACCGGCGACGGTCATAATTCCGTTCTGTTTCGATCAGTGCCAACTGCCGGATCGCATGAGAGAGCCGGGAGAGACGTACGGCGACCCGTCGCACGGCGAGCCGCCGCTCCAGAAGATGGTTCAAGAGCCTGTCGGCAACGGGCATGATCTCATTATCGAGATCGGTTGCCGGGTGGAGTGCCGACGACTCCTGCCGTTTTACCCCGTCGACAAAACCGATCTCCACGGCGACCCGCTGTGCCCAGAGATCGTCCCGACGCAGCCGGAATCCCGCCTCTTCGACAAGACGACGCAGAGTCTGGGACAACAGATCGGTGTCGTTGGTATTGTGGGGGAGCGATTCGGCGCAGATAACGGCCGTCGGTTTAGGGGCGGTGCCTACGGGGGAGTCGTCCAGTCCCTGGGCATTCGCATAGAGAATCTGCCCGTAACGCCCGAAAGCGGTGACGAGAAAATCGGTGCCCGCAATCGCCAGATCGTGGATGAGGTGAATGTTGAAATCCGCCAGCCGCCGTTCGGTTGTCATCCCCACTCCAGGGAGGCGCCCCACCGGCAGTGGCGCCAGAAAATGGGATTCACTTCCCGGCTGGACATCGCACATCCCCCCCGACAGGACAGAGTCGGATGCGACCCGGGAGACCAGTTTGTTGGTTGCCACACCAATGGTGGAGTCGAGCGCATACCGGTTGCGCAACTCCCGCGACAGATTGACCCCGACGTCGACGGCATCCCCGAACAGTGTCGCGGTGCCGGTCATATCCAGAAAGATCCGGTCGAGGGAGGCCCGTTCCCAGACCGGGCTGTAGCGTTGCAGGTAGTGCCAGACGGTACGTGCCCGGTCATGGTACAACGTGTGATCACCGGGAAGTACGACCAGGTCGGGGCAGATCGTGCGGGCGCGCGCCACCGGCATTGCGGGATAAATCCCGGCGTCACGCGCTTCGCGCGACAGACCCGCGACAATGCCGTGCTCCTCCGCACGGCCGCCGACCACCACCGGACGGCCGCGCAGGTGCGGATTGACCGCCCGCTCCAGCGATACGTAGAGGGTGTCGAAGTCGAGATGAATGATGCGCCGTCGAATATCCACCTTTCACTTGCTCCCCATCCCCCCCTCTTCGATATTCAGTACGAAGGTCTTCCGATCCGGAGGTATCACTTCCATGTCACAAGATCGGTACCAGTTCCGCGACCTGTTCCCCGGGGTCCATTTTGGAACCGCCAGCGACCGCTACGCCGGTTGGGTGGGGCAGATCTACGCGCCGGAAAAGGACTACCGGATCAGGCGCTCCCAGAAGACCCTGAAAGGGAAGAAGTACACCGAGGAAAAAGTGCCGGTCGAATCGGTGCGGGAGTATTTCGAGCACTACAGCGCGCTCGAACTCGATTTCACGTTCTATGCGTTCCTGGCGAACCCCGACGATACCCCAACGCGTAACGCGGCGCCGTTGGCTGAGTATGCGAAGTGGGTGCCGCCCGATGGCCGGGTGCTTCTCAAAGTGCCGCAGGCGATCTGCGCCGAGCGTGTCTGGAGCGTCGCCGGCGGACGGCGGGCGATGAGCACCAATCCCGATCACCTCGATCCCGCCAAGTTCACCGATCTGTTCTACCATCCCGCCTGCGAAGTTCTGGGCGACCGGATCGCTGCCTTCATCTTTGAGAAGGGATACCAGCGTAAGGCCGATTGTGTCCCAGCCGATGAGAACATCGCCGACCTGGAGGCGTTCTTTGCGGCAATCCCAGACGATGAACGTTACCACATCGAAGAGCGGACCGACCGTCTCAAGACGCCTGAGTATTTCGACTTTCTCCGAGACCGCGGGATCGGCAATGTCTTCAGCCACTGGACCTGGCTCCCCGATCTCGGTCGCCAGTGGGAGCAGAGTGCCGGGTTCACCAGCGACCTATCGATCACGCGTCTGATGACACCGCCGAAGACGGTCTACGAGGAAGCCTATGCCCGCTACTTCCCTTTCGATCAATTGAAAGATGAATTCCCACAGATGTACCGCGACGCCGCCCAGATCATCCGCGAGGGAATGACTTCCGGACACGCGACCGTGACGATTGCCAATAATCGCGCCGGCGGCAACGCCAACGAGATCAATCTGCGGATACTGGCGGAACTCGAGAGGTAGGCTGCGCAGCCGCACCTCCCGTCCCTGCCGAGAGACCACCCGTGCATGCCATGCGCCTCCTTCTTTCGGAGTCTCGTCCTCCGCTCCCTGAGCGGAGAGACGGACCTCGCCTGGCATCCACGTGTAGGGGGTACTTGTCCAGCACGCCTAAGGCGCACAGGGATTGCAGAACTCGATTGCCGGATCGCCGCCACGGAAGGCGACATTGATGAAACGCACCAGGTCGAGAACGTCCGTGGCGCCGCTGCAATCCACATTGGTCCGTTCAACCGGGCAACCGTCATCAAAGACCGGTGTTCCACCACGGAACGCGACATCGACTGCGCGGACCACGTCGAGGACATTGACCACGCTGTCACACTGCGGATCGCCGAGACAGGGGCAGGCGCATGTTATGGTGGGACAGAGCAACGGCGCGTCGACCGTTCCGCCAGGGAAACTCAAGTACATGACCGTGTTGAGTGTCAGCCAGCTCTCATGCATGGTCCCCGCCTCGTAGTCGCGCAGGTACTGGATTTCGATATCGGAGACGTCGCGGGCGATCGATCCCCAGCCCTCGGAGGCGCAGACCGAGTCGGGGTTCAGCGAGTTGCAGTTCGGCGACTTCGTGTTGGTCAGATTGACCGGCAGCGACCAGTGATTTCCGCCGTCGGGAGAGGCGGAAAGGTAGAGTTCCCCGTTGGCATAGCCGATGACCGAGGTGTCAGCCTGTTCCTCGGGCGAGGCGCCGACCAGTTTGGTATAGAGGACATACAAGTAGTCTTCGTTGGTGGTTGCTCCGCCTTCGCATGGTGTGGCGCCGTCGCCGATGCCCAGTGAAATCTGCGAGAGGTTGAGGTTCAGTCTCCAGGTGCCGTTGTTGTCGTAGTAGGCGGTGGTGATCGATCGGACGGTTCCCCGCGCGTCGCTCCAGTGGTGGATTGCCATATCGGGGGTTCTGTGGGCCTCGCGCTGAACCGGGAAGACGATGTGCAGCGTCCCGCTGTGGTCGTAGGCGACCGATGTCTCCCGCCAGGCCTGCGGTCCGCCGGGATCGGCATAGGTGGTGACGAAGTTCTTGTACTCTTCACCCAATTCGGATCCGTCGATCCAGCCGCGACCGGCGGTGTGCGATTCGCGGTAGACCACGTTGGAAATCTCGTTGAAACCGTCGGTGACGTAATCGGATATGAAGGCGACGGCGACCTTGTCTGTATTGTCGCAGGCGTCGATCGACCAGGGCGCAACCTCGCACGAGTCGATCAGGGCCGGTCCCTCCCAAGAGGGGACCGCCGCGCCCTCATCGTAGCGCCAGTACCAAAGATGATCGGTCGGAAGGTTGTGAACGGTGCGTTCATCGGTGCCAGCCGCGATGACGTGACGGATATTGGAGCCGACGTTCTGCGTGACCGCGACATCGGGCCAGATCTGGCCCAGCTCATAAGGATGACTCGCCGGATCGGGAAGCTCGGTGTCAGTGTGGAACGCCGTTCCCTCGAGCGGGAAGAGAAGATGCCAGTTCGAACACGGCAGTCCGCGTTCCAGACACTGCTCGAAAACGGCGTGACACCGGTTCGCGCCGTCGATGTCGATCCGCGCGAAGCCACCCTGGTTGTCGAAATCAAAGAACCCGATCGATACGGTGGCACCGTTCGGTCCCGGGTTCAACGTACCGGTGAGCTTGTCGTACGAGTTGTAGTTGACGGAGTAGGCCCAGTAATCCTCGTCGTCATAGGGGATATGGTCCTGCATTGTCCAGACGAAGTGGACGGTCTGCGAGCCTGGGTTGGCGGCGACCTGACGGACCGACGTGCCGGGGCCCTGCCAGTCGCGGCTGGTGATGCCGATTGCCATGCCGGGGGAGGGGACGGTGTCGGCGCGCTGTGTCGACACCCGCGATGCCGCCCGGGGGCGATCGTCGACGACCGGACGTTCGATGCCTGATGCGGCTGATACAACGATCGTCGCGCCGCTGAGGATCGCAAGCAGGTCTGTGAGATATCGACTACGCATGGCCGTTACCCCCGAAGAATTCTTGTCTGGCGGCACGCCTACGGCGCACAGGGATCACAGTAGGTTGCGGCCGGGTCGGCTCCCCGGAAGGTGACGTTGACGAAACGGACCACGTCGAGGACATTGGTGACGCCGTCACAGTCCACGTCGGTCCGGTCGTGCAGGCACCACTCATCACAGGTTGCGGCCGTTCCCCGGAACGCCACATCGACCACCCGCACGACATCGAGAATATTCGCGACACCGTCGCATTGGGGATCGCCGCTGCAAGGGCATTCGCAGGGCGGGATGTAGGGGCAGAGGAGCGCCGCGTCGGTGGTGCCGCCGGGGATGCTGAGGTACATGACGTCGTTCATCGTAATCCCGCTCAGATAGAGTTCTCCGGCTTCGTAGTCGCGGATGTACATGACTTCGATGTCGGTCACATCGCCGACGATGCTCCCACCGGATTCCGAGGCGCACACGGCTGCGGGATCGTCGGAGTCGCAACCGGGTGACTTGGTGTTGGTCAGGTTGACCGGCGGCGACCAGCGCGCGCCGCCGTCGGGAGAGGCGGTGAGGTAGAGTTCGGCGTTGGACCAGCCGCGGGCGGATGTGTCGGCCTGTTCCTCAGGCGAGACGCCCCCCAGTTTCGTGTAGAGGACGTACAGGTAGTCTTCATTGGTCTCCGCTCCGTCGTCGCACGGTGTACTGCCGTCGCCGATGCCAAGAGACAGCTGGCAGATATTGAATCGATAATCCCAAACGCCGGCGTTGTCGTAGTAGGCCGTTGCGGCCGGATGGATCGCGCCCTGAGCGTCGCTCCAGTGCATTATGGCCCCTTGAGACGATCCCCAGGTAACAAGGAAGACGATGTGCAGCGTCCCGCTGTGGTCATAGGCGATGCCGGCCTCCCCGGTCACCCACGGTCCAATGGTGTCGGAAAGAGAGGTGGCAAAGTTGCGGTACGCGGCGCCGAGTTCGGATCCGTCGATCCAGCCACTGCCCGACGTGTGCGATTCCCGATAGGCCACGTTGTAGCGTCCGCTGATCGCCTCGTCAAGATACGCCGACATAAACGTGAACGCGACGCGATCGGAGTGATCGGCGGCGTCAATCGCCCACGTCGACCCCAGCGTGGAGTCGACCAGCGCGGGTCCTTCCCAGGCAGGGATAGCCGCACCGGTGTCGTAGCGCCAGTACCACAGGTGGCCCGTTCGGCGACCGTGACCGGAGGCGAGACTCTCGCCGCCGGCAATGACATGCCGGACATCGGTATCGGCACCCTCGAGTGCGGGGTTCTGCGTCACGGCGACGGCGGGAAGACTCTGGCCCGGTTCGTCGGGATAGTCGGCCGGATCGGGGAGTTCCGCGTTCAGGTGCAAGCCGGAGCTCTCAATGGGAAAATAAAGATGCCAGCTCGATCCGATCGAATCCGGTTCGATGCCCTGCTGGAAGACCGCATGACAGTGATTGTTACTGCCAACATCGATGCGGACGAAGCCACCACGCAGGTCGAAGTTGAAAAAGCCGATGGAAACGGTCTGGCCGTTGAGTCCCTGGTTCAGCGTGCCTGAGGTCTTGTCGAAGGAGTTGTAGTTGACATCGTAGTCATAGTGCTCGTCCGAGACATGGCTCTCGTCCGGGATGAAGTCCTGCATCGTCCAGGCGAAGTGTACCGTGCCGGATCCGGGATTGGCGGCGATCTGACGCCCCTGGCTGCCGATGCCCTGCACGTCACGGGCGGTGATGCCGATGCGGATGCCGGGCGAGGGCGTTGTGTCAGCGTCCAATCCGGAGAACATCGATCCGGGCCGGATGTGGTCGTTGACGACTGAGACAGGATCGGCCGGGCGATCCGCCGCGGCTGAACCGGCGATCAGAGTCGCGCAAATCAGCAGACCCAGGGGAACGGCGTGTGATCCTAATCGCATGCGCACCTTGCGTTTTCGGCCAGGCGACTGTACCTGCAACCTCCGGCCCGATTTGACATAACTGAGGATGACGGTGGCAACGTGTCTGACGGTGAGGGTGTCAGACGCCTATCCATCCTACCATATACGTATCGGCGGGATGCGATG
The DNA here is from genome assembly GCA_035528515.1 of Acidobacteriota bacterium. Classification (GTDB taxonomy): domain Bacteria; phylum Zixibacteria; class MSB-5A5; order WJJR01; family WJJR01; genus DATKYL01. The sequence continues at coordinate 9,570 of DATKYL010000244.1, forward strand.
TTTCAGCATTACTGGGGCGCGGATCTCAGAGTGTCCGTGGTTACCGGTGTGGCTACGGCGCACAGGCACGCCTACGGCGCACAAGGGTCGCAGAACTCCACATCCGGATCGCCGCCGCGGAAGGCGACATTGACAAAATGGACCACATCGAGAACGTCGGTCACGCCGGTGCAGTCGACGTCGGTTTGCTCGGTCGGGCAACTGACATCGAACACCGAAGAGGCACCACGGAACGCGACGTCAATCGCGAGGACGACATCCAGGATGTTCGTCGCACTGTCACACTGCGGATCACCCAGACAGGGGCAGGCGCATGGGAAGTAGGGACAGAGATACTCAGCGTCGGTCGTGCCGCCGGGGATGTTCAGGTACATCACCTTGTTCATTGTCCAGATGCCCTCATCGTAGGCACCCGGCTCGTAGTCCCGGATGTAGAGGATCTCGATATCTGAGATGTCGCGGGCGATCGTCGCCCAGGCCTCGGAGGCACAGGTTGAATCGGGAAGCTGTGCGTCGCAGCCTGGTGTCTTAGTGTTCGTGAGATTGACGGGGTGCGACCAGTTCGCCCCGCCGTTAGGGGAGACGGCGAGATAGAGTTCCCCGTTGGCGTAACCACGTGCTGAGACATCGGCCATCTCGTCAGGCGTTTCGCCGCCGAGTTTCGTGTAGAGTACGTAGAGGTAGTCTTCGTTGGTCGTAGCGCCGCCTTTGCACGGTGTCGTCCCGTCGCCGATGCCGAGGGAAATTTGAGAGATATTGAAAGCACGTCCCCACGTATTCGGATTGTCGTAATGCGCCTCGGTGATCGTCCGG